>DATBTF010000041.1:0-6767 GCA_036559405.1 Bdellovibrionota bacterium | reverse complement strand
GTAGTCGAGAGGCTGGAGAGGGTTAGGCCCTCTACCCTTGGGCAGGCCATGCGGGTTCCTGGCGTTACCCCTGCGGCGGGGGCGCTGTTGTACGTCCATCTGGAAAAACGGTCGGTTTCCAGGGGCGCGAACGCTTAGTTCTATGAAGTTTTCAGACTCCCACTGGAATGAGCTAGAGGACTTTCTTTCGGGTCTAGGATACCGGGGTTCGGTTCTGGGAGTGCCCCAATTCAGGGCAGACTGTGAGCGCTTTTTAGCGCTTCTTTTGGAAAAAAACACTCAGCTCAATTTGACCGCCGTTAGAGATCCGGAGGTCGCGTTTTGGAAGCATTTGGCTGACTCTCTGGCGCTTCTGGCTTGGGAACCCCTCGGGAAGGTGGTTGATTGGGGGAGCGGGGGCGGCCTGCCGGGGATTCCCTTGGCCCTAGCAAGAAGGCATTCCGGGTCCGAGGACCCCGTTATTTTCGTGGATAGTGTTGGAAAGAAAATGCGGGCTATAGAGGAGTTTGGGACAGGCTTAGAGCTTTCCCGCTCGTCTTATTTGGTGGGCAGAGGAGAGGACTTGATTCGCGCGGGTGCTCTAAGTGGCGTGGAGACGATTATGATGCGGGCCGTCGCCCCCCCAGAGAAGGCCCTGAAGTGGCTAAGTCCGAAGATCCCGCACTGGGTGTATTTGCTGGGCCCCTCTCAGAGAGCCCTGTGGGATGAGGCCCTTCCGCAAGTTCGTGGGAGAGGCTTTGAGATATCGAAGGAACAGGCCTTCACCCTGCCGAAGGCATTGGGCGATCGGCTGCTCATGCGAATATCCATCCGTTCCACGTGAAACAATTTTCCTAAAAGCAGCAAAACTTTTTTCTCTTTTCCACGTGGAACAAATGTTTTTCCTGGAAAGAAACGGTGCGTTTTGTGTAAATTTCTAAAAAGCACATCTTTTTTTGGGAGATTTTGCATGGGAAAAGTGATTTCGATCATAAATCAGAAGGGCGGAGTGGGAAAGACGACCTCTGCGATCAACATTGCGGCCTCTCTTGCGGTCGCCGAGAGACAGACGCTTCTCATAGACTTTGACCCGCAAGGAAATGCGACCAGCGGACTCGGATTTTCTTCAGATCAGGTGGCCGGAAAGACCATTTACGAAGCGCTGATTGGACAATGCTCCTTAGAAGAGACCATTAAAGAGAGCGAGCTCCCCGGGCTTTTCATCGCTCCAGCGGATCAAAATCTCTCGGGCGCAGAAGTGGAGCTGGTGGGCGCCATCGCTCGCGAACAGAAACTTCTTAAGGCGCTCGCCCCGCTTCGCGATCGCTTCCACTATATATTGATCGATTGCCCACCCTCTCTCGGCTTGCTCACGATTAATGCCCTCACGGCGTCTGATAGTTATCTCGTGCCCATGCAGTGCGAGTACTTCTCGCTCGAGGGGCTTTCTCAGCTTGTGTCGACGGCCGGCCTGATCCAGGGCGCCCTGAATCCCCGGCTTACTCTTGAGGGGGTGCTGTTAACTATGTTTGATGCCCGCAACAACTTGGCCCACCAGGTAGCCGAAGAGGTGCGGAAGCATTTTGCTGAGAAGCTTTTCCGCACGGTGATCCCGCGAAACATTAAGTTGAGTGAGGCGCCCAGCCACGGAAAGCCAGTGCTCCTCTACGACATCGAATCGAAGGGCGCGCGCTCTTACCTCGAAGCGACGAAAGAAATCATCGAACGGAACATGCAGAAAGCCGAGCGGCCTCAGCCCTCGTCCACAGCCCCCACATTAAACAACAATATTTAGTTATAGGAGCAGAACATGACCCCCACGCAAAAACAGCCCGCCCGCCCCGCCCTTGGAAAAGGCCTCGCCAGTCTTCTCCCCGGCGCAGCCGCCAATCCCGCCGCCCTTGCTCGCCAGATGATGGGAGATGTGCCCGCCCCCGGAACGCAAACCACCCCGCCCCCCGTTTCTCAGGAAGCACTGGCGGCCACGGGGCGCATACCCGGAATTACTCTCGCAGATGTCGATCAGATCATCCCCAACCAGTACCAGCCCCGCCGCGACTTCGCGGAAGAGGCCCTCAAAGAGCTGGCGGAATCGATCAAAACGCACGGGATAATCCAGCCCCTTGTGGTGCGTCGCGGCGAAGATGGTCGCCTCCATTTGATTGCGGGCGAGCGCCGCCTGCGGGCCTCTAAGCTAGCCGGCCTGAAGCAGGTTCCTGTCGTTCTGAGAAAATCGAGCGACAAAGAGCGGCTCGAGCTGGCGTTGATTGAAAACATCCAGAGAGAGGACCTGAACTGTGTCGAGGTTGCACTTTCCTACTTCCAGCTATCCGAGGATTTCCGTCTGACTCAGGAAGAAATCGCCAAGCGAGTGGGTAAGGATCGCGTCTCGGTGGCCAACCATCTTCGTCTGCTGAAGCTTCCGGAATCCATCTTGGACGATCTTCGCAAGGGCGCCTTGAGCTTTGGCCATGGCCGCGCGCTTCTCTCGGTGGCCGATCCCGTGAAGCGGATGGAAATTCGTAACCGCATCGTTGAAAAAAATCTTTCGGTCCGTGAAACGGAGCGTCTTGCCTCAGATAGTCTTGCTGAGGCCCCCGCGGAGGAGTCGCTCGCCCTGGAAGCGGATCCCGTGAAGATGGAGCTAAAAGAGTTTTCGGAGCGCCTTGGACGTGCCCTCGGTACTAGGGTAAAAACTAAGGGCGACAAATATCGGGGCTCGATCGTGATCGACTACTTCTCTCGGGAAGATCTCGAGAGAATCAGCACCCAATTGATGCGCTGAATTATTTTGAGGTAAGCCATGGCACGCAAAACCCAGCTCGCGATTCCTACTGGAGCACACGAAGTAACAGGGGTTCTCGATAAAGGCTCCGAATTCGATGGGATCCTTAGCTTCGAGGGGGCATTTCGTATCGGTGGCGTTTTTCGTGGAAAGATCTTCACAGATGACATCTTGATCATCGGGGAGGGGGCGACCGTAGATGCAGAAGTTGAGGTCGGCACCCTGATTCTATCAGGTGATCTTAAGGGAACCGTTAAGGCGAAAGAGCGGGTGGAAATTCACTTTCCCGCGGTCTTTCGCGGAAACATCCAAACGCCTTCGCTCATGGTAGCCGATGGTGTGGTTTTCGAGGGCGTATCGCAGATGAGCAAGGGTGCAGCAGCCGAGCGGCAGCCCGAAAGGAAAGCGTAAAAATTTCCTAGTGATGATTGACTCGCTGGCGGGGCTTGGATACACAAGCGTATACCTTTTTCAGCCCGCGAGAGATCATGATAGCAGACCTTCAGCGACAACTCGGAATCGATACGAGTTTCTTCACGCAGCTTCTGATTTTTCTTTTTATTTTCACCTGGCTGCGTTTCGTTTTTTTCCAACCGTACTTGAAGCTCATTCAAAAGCGTCAAAGCCAATCCGGCGGACTCTCTGACGAAGCTGCCAGACTCGATGAAGCGGCCATGCGTGCAGAACAGCAGTATCAAGAGGCGCTCACGGGAGCGCGCCGCAAGGCCGGGCAAGAGCGCGATCGCGTGCTCGGTGAGGCGCGCAAACAGGCCAACGACTTGGTGGGCGCGGCCCGCGGCCAGGCGAAATCCAAGCTCGAGCAGGCGCGTGAAGCGGCAGTTCGTGCTGCCGATGCGGAGCTGGCAAGTCTTAAGGGCCAGGTGGGCCCCGTGGCTTCCCTGCTCGTGGAAAAACTTACCAAAACAAAGGTGGGGCTCTAAGTGTCCGCGGAAATCCAGGCGCTATTTCCCTACTTCATGAACTTTTCGATTGTGATCGTCATGATCGTGTTCATGGGCCGCAAGCCGCTTAACAAGTATGTCTATCAGCGCCATGAGCGCGTGCGCGATGCCGTGGAGAGCGCGGCCAATGCACATCGCAAATCTGCGGCTCGTGCTGATGCGGCTGCTCGTGCCATGGCCTCGTTTGCCGGAGAGGAGCGCGAGCTCCTGAAGCGTGAGGCCGCTTCTGCGGATCAGGAAAAAAATGAAATTCTCAGCAAGGCCCAGACTGAAGTGCAGCGCGTGTCCCGTGAAGCCGAGCGCCTGGCCGGAGTGGAGCAGGAAGAGGCTTCCGATCGAGTGAAGGTGCAGTTTCTCGATCTCGTGGTGAGCGAGACCGAAGACAGCTTGAAGCGCGGCCTAAAGAAAGACGATCACAGCGCCATTCTGAAGCGCGCACAAAATAGTATAGAGGTGGGCGTCTAATGGCGACGGTGGGTTCAGTATACGCCAAAGCGGTGTTTGAGCTGGCTGGCGAGAAGAGCGAGCTCGCGGAAGTTTCCAAGCAATTGCGCACTTTTTTGGAAGCCTGCCAAGCACATCGCACCCTTGCCGCGGCTCTCATGGGTCCGACGGTGGAAGCTAGGGCCCGCAAAGCGATTGTCGATAGTGTGGCGGCTCCGCTTGGCGTGAATGGAATTGCTCTTCGCTTGTTGTCGATGTTGGCGATGCGCGGGCGCCTGGGGCAACTGAAAGACATTTTGGACCAGCTCGAGGCAATGATCGAAGCTTCGCAAGGCATTCTCGCCGGCCGGGTTCGCTCAGCGGTCGAGCTTTCTTCCGACGAGATTGATGTGCTGGGTTCCGCTTTGGCAAAGCGGATTGGCGGCCGGGTGCGGTTGACCCAAGAGGTGGATCCCGCACTACTCGGTGGGGTGGTGGCAACTGTGGCTGGCCGCACCTTCGATGCGAGCCTGCGCACCCAGATTGAAAGATTTAAGAACGAATTGATTTAGTCCTGAGAAGGAGAATGAAGTGATTAAACTGCGAGCAGAAGAGATAACCCAGATCATTAAGAAGCAGCTGGCTGATTTTGACGCCAAGCTCGACGTTGCTGAAACCGGAACGGTTCTCACCGTGGGTGACGGGATTGCAAAGATCCACGGTCTAGACAACGCCCAGGCCGGCGAGCTTGTGGACTTCGGCGAAGGGGTGATGGGCCTCGTGATGAACCTTGAAGAGGGTTCCGTGGGCACGTCCATTCTCGGCGACGATACTATTATTAAGGAAGGCCGCTCGGTGAAGCGCACCGGGAAGATCTTCGAAGTGCCGGTAGGCGAAGAACTACTCGGCCGCGTGGTAAGCCCACTCGGCCTGCCTCTCGACGGCGCCGGCCCCATCAAGAGTAAGCACTCCCGCCGCGTGGAAATCAAAGCTCCCGGCATCGTGGCCCGTAAGGGTGTGCATGAGCCCCTCCAAACGGGTATCAAAGCAATCGATTCGATGATTCCGATCGGCCGCGGCCAGCGCGAGCTGATTATCGGCGACCGTCAGACGGGAAAGACCGCCATCGCCATTGACACGATCATCAACCAAAAGGGCAAAAACGTGCAGTGCTTCTATGTGGCCATCGGCCAGAAGCAAAGCACCGTGGCTCAAGTGGTGGAGCGCCTGAAGCGTTCTGGCGCGATGGAATACACGACCGTGATCGCGGCGACCGCCGCGGATCAGGCGCCCATTCAGTTCATCGCTCCTTATTCTGGCGTGACCATGGCGGAGTACTTCCGCGATACCGGCCGCCATGCCCTCATTATTTATGATGACTTGACCAAGCAGGCGCAGGCTTACCGTCAGCTCTCGCTCCTGCTCCGCCGTCCTCCGGGACGCGAAGCTTATCCTGGCGACGTATTCTACGTGCATTCACGCCTGCTTGAGCGTGCATGCAAGCTCTCGGATAAAATGGGCGCGGGTAGCCTCACGGCGCTCCCGATCATCGAAACCCAAGCGGGTGACGTATCGGCCTACATTCCGACGAACGTGATCTCGATCACCGACGGCCAGATCTTCCTCGAGAGCGATCTGTTTTACTCCGGCCAGCGTCCTGCGGTGAACGTGGGTATTTCGGTATCGCGGGTGGGTGGTAACGCCCAAACCAAAGCGATGAAGAGCGTGGCGGGTACGCTTCGTCTCGACCTTGCTCAGTACCGCGAGAAGGCGGCCTTCGCCCAGTTCGGCTCCGACCTCGATCCTGCGACGCAAAAGCAGCTCGCTCGTGGACAGCGCCTGATGCAGCTTCTGAAGCAGGCACAGTATTCGCCCATGGAGATGGAAGACCAAGTGTTCGGCATTTATGTCGCCAACCAAGGCTTCCTCGATAAAGTTCCGGTGAACAAGATCCAAGAATGGGAAGCTAGCTTCCTGCGCTACCTCCACAAAAATCACGCCGACGTGGTGAAGGAAGTTGTTACTACGGGCAAACTCGAAGCTGGCGCGAAATCGAAGATCGACCAGGCGGTTCAAGACCATCTGAAAACTTTCAACGTATAGGCGGAAGAAGACGTAAGTCATGGCATCAGGAAAAGACCTTAAACGCCGCATCGCGAGCGTAAAGAGCACGCAGCAGATCACCAAAGCCATGAAAATGGTGGCGGCGGCCCGCTTGCGTCGCGCGCAGGACGCGATCGTGAAAGCGCGCCCTTTCGCGGCTGCCATTCGCGGCGTGGTGGAAAATCTCGTGCAGAGTGAAGAAACTCGCGAGAATCACCCGCTTCTCGCCAAGCGCGAAGTGCAGACGGTGAACGTGATTCTGATCACCTCTGACCGCGGCCTTACCGGCGGTTTCAACGCCAACCTGGTCAAGAAGGCGGAGACTCTCTTTAAGGCCGAGGCGGGCAAATATAAGAAGTTTGCTTTCACCTGCATTGGGAAAAAGGGCTACGAGTACTTGAAGCTGCGCGGCATGCCCATTGCGGAATACCTACCTGATTTCCAAAAGCAAATGACCTACGCCAAGGTTCAGGTGGTCGCCGAGAAACTGATCGAGCAGTATAAGAACGGTGAAT
>DATBTF010000040.1:0-37862 GCA_036559405.1 Bdellovibrionota bacterium | reverse complement strand
CCTGATGAAAAATCTAATGCTCATCCCCAGCCTGATCGCGCTCTTCGCCGCAGGCACCGTCCAGGCCACGCCCCGGGGCCTTTGTGAACGCAGCGCCAACTTCCAAGAGGCGGCGATCATGTGGTTTCACGCCAGGAGCTGCGAGAAAGTCACCGCCGCCCATATCGCCGCGCAGAAAGAGCTCGTGCTTTATGCCTACCAAGGCACGGACGTTTCGAAATTCTCTCCCGATGATTTCGAGGGGTTTAACTCCCTTACATTCCTGAGTATCGAAAATAGTGGAAATGGCATTCTCACGCCCGAGCTCCTTAGCGGGATGCCCTCTTTGAAAAAGCTCGATCTCGATAACTTTCCAGGCATGACGGAGCTTCCCGAAGGCCTCTTCCGCAATCTCCCCGAGCTGGAAACCGTGAAGCTCGACGACTTCATTGGCGTTCGCTCGATCGCTCCGGGCTTCCTGAAAGGGCCGGTGAATCTGCGCAACTTTCAGGCGAGCGGTCTTCCCCTTGTTAAGGAATTGCCGGCTGGGCTCTTCCAGGCTCAACCTAGCCTGGAAAGGATAGACCTCAGCGACAGCGGCGTGCCGCGCTTTCAGTCCAACCTGCTCAGCGGCCTGCTCAAGCTCACGAAAATTTCGCTTTCGATCGGTAACTATACGCCCGAGCACGTGCCCATGCCTGCCACGGAGATGCCGCTGGACTTTTTCCGGGATCTGCCGAGCTTGGGCAGCATCTCCCTTGGCCACCTGATCGTCCGCCCGGGCACCTTCGCAGGCTTAGATGGCGCAAGTTCTCTCAGCCTCTATGGCGTGGAAATCGAGCGAGGTTCGCTCACGGGCTTGCGCCAGCTGAAGAGCCTTTCCTTCTGGGGCGGACCACTCCAAGCCGGAGACTTCCAGGGCCTCGAGAATCTACAGACCCTAAGCATCGTGAACTCCAAGGTGGGCAACCTGCCTCCCCGGGTGTTCGCTGAGCTCAGTTCGCTGAAAACCTTATACTTCAGCGGTGCCGGCATCACCTCCTTCGCCAACGGAGAGGCGCTTGCCGGCCTCAAAAGCCTGACGCTCTTTGAGATGACCAGAAATGATACGGGCGCGCAGCTGCTCACGCCGAGAATGTTCGAGCAGTCCCCCGGGCTCAGAAAGATCCGGATTCGCGAGAGTGGCCTCAGGGTTCTGCCCGTGGGCACCTTCCGCGGGCTGCCCGAGCTCGGTCTGCTGGATATAGTGGGCCATGAGTTCGTGAACGTTGATCCGCAGGTGTTTTCCCCAAGGAACCTGGCCAAAAGCACCATGGTGTACTTCGCTGGAAAAACGCCCGACAGGGAAACCCAATATAGAATCCTGGCCGAGCATGGCGACCGCATTGCCTTCGACTGCGGCGATTTTTCGCTGAGCCAAGGCTTTGAGTTCTGCCCGATCTGACTAACGGGTCGCCCCCGATAGACATTATTTTTTACCAATACTACAATCGGGGTCCACTGGGCGAAACACAAAGCAGGAGGAGCGATGAGGAAATGGGCATCCGGTTTGACGCTGATATTGTGCGGTGCTTGGGGATGCGCAGGCAGCAAAACCTACGGAAGAATCCCTGCTAGCCAGCAGGGATACAAATACGATGCTGCAAGCGGGAAATGCATCAATGGGGTTGGCCAAGAGGGGCGAAATCAGATCTCAAAAGACGCATTGCTAACTACGAAGAATGGAGAATGTGCTTCTCTTCTCTCCGGATTCACCAGGACGGAGGTTCTCAATGCTTATCCCGATAGCAAGGGAGTCCTCGACGCATGGAACTTCAAGGGAGCGGACTTTAATTCGATTACCTTCTCCGGTGGGCCCTATTGCGGCATTCGGTTCACGAATGCCGACCTTCGTGGCGCTAAGATGGATGAGCTAAACGGAGTTTACTGGTGCATCGAAGGAACCATCGACCAGTTCACATCTTATACGCTTGCGATTGCACCAGAGCCGGAAATCCAATTTGGCTGCTGGCTGATCGAGCCCACTAAGCTCAAGTGTGTAAATTAAGTGTGAGATTTTGTGACTGATCCAAAATAAAAACCCTCGAACGTCTCCGTTCGAAGGCTTTTAAATTGGTTGGGGTGCTAGGATTCGAACCTAGGAATGACGGAATCAAAATCCGTTAACTTACCGCTTGTCGACACCCCAACAGCAAGACTCTTTATGCCAATGCTGGCGCGAACTTGCAATAGATGGACAACAGGTTGGGTGCAGATTGGCGCTATGAGTCATGTCGCTTTTCCAGCGAACCTTCAAGGATTTGCGCATGGCCCTCGTCTTCTTCCGAAAGATTGAACCACAGGCGGTCGCCGATCCGAGTCCATGTAATTACCAGCCTTTGCGCGCGACGGGGGTAGCTGTCGGAGTAGGAGGGATCGGAAATACGGATCCGAACCGTGCCGTCGGCGCTCACCTCACCCACCCGCTGCCCGTCTTTCCAGATCTCCGAGCCGCGGCGGTTTAGTTTCCCCGGCTTCCAGTGGAGCGAGCGCCAGCCGCAGTAGCTGTCGACATTATCGAACGAAAGCTTGCCCGGGAAGTGCGTGATCTCCACCTCCACCGAGCAGGGCGTGCGATCGTTCCAGCTTTCGTCGTGGGCCACGAGCTCGCCGCTCCAGCGGCCGCTGTCGGAGTAGAAGTCGCAGGCACTGAGCGAGAAGGTGAGCGCCACGAGCGCAAAGGTTCGAAAGGAACGAAGGCGGTAAGAGAGGACGTTTCTGAAATTCATAATTTCTCCTAAACCCACACAGAAGTTTCATGAGCGGCGCAGGCATTCGGCGGACCGCCCGGATGGTTGGCGAATACAGTGGCCTCGGCGATCACGGTGATCGCGATGGCGAGGATGCTGCTGAGTACGAGGAAGGCGATAAATTTAAGCATAAGGTCTCCTTGAATCGGTTGCTGTGAGCCCAGATTCGTTCAGGAGAGGAAAAAGAAATAGCGTGAAGCCAGGGTTGGGCTCCACGCCATATCGTTTGGGCGCACCCGCTGTGCGCTCAGGGGCTCGTTTATCCGGTTTTCTTGGCGGCCTTCGCGACCTCGATCTGGAGGCCATCGCCCTTTTTGTGCTCCACACGGAGCACGGTTCCCGCCTCATAGGCGCCTTCGAGCACGAATTTGGCGAGCGGGTTTTGTAGCTCTCTCTGAATGGCGCGCCGTACGGGACGTCCGCCGAACTCGGGATCCCAGCCCACCTCGGCCAGGTAGTCGATCACCGAGGTCTCGATATCCAAGGTGATGCCTCTCGCATTCACGAGCTTCTTCACCTCGCCCAGCTGGATTTCCACGATCGATCGGATCTGCTCCTTGCCGAGGTTGTCGAAGACCACCACATCGTCCACGCGGTTGAGGAATTCGGGTTTCACGCTCTGGCGAAGGGCTCCCTGCACCAGCTCCACCCGCTTCTCTTTGGGTAGGTTTTGGTCCAGGAAGAACTGAGACCCGATGTTCGAGGTCAGGATGATCACGGCATTGGAGAAATCCACCACGCGGCCCTGGCCGTCGGTGAGGCGGCCGTCGTCAAGCACCTGCAGGAAGATGTTCTGCACCTCGGGATGCGCCTTCTCGAACTCATCGAAGAGCAGCACGGAGTAAGGACGGCGTCGCACGCTCTCGGTGAGCTGCCCGCCCTCTTCGTAGCCCACATAACCGGGAGGTGCGCCGATCAGGCGAGCCACGGAATGCTTCTCCATGTATTCGCTCATATCGATGCGCACCATGGCGGTATCGTCGTCGAAGAGGAATTGCGCGAGGGCTTTGGCTGTCTCGGTTTTGCCCACTCCGGTAGGGCCGAGAAATATAAAGGAGCCAATCGGGCGGTGGATTCCCTGGAGACCCGCTCTGGATCTGCGGATGGCGTCAGACACCAATCTCAATGCATGGTCCTGTCCCACCACTCTTTGCTTGAGCCGCTCTTCCATATGCAGCAGCTTCTGCTGCTCGCCCTCGAGCATCTTAGTGACGGGAATGCCCGTCCATTTGGAGACAACCTGGGCGATGTCTTCCTCATCCACTTCCTGCTTCACCAGCTGCGCGCCCTCTTTGGAGAGAGCAGCGGTTTTTTCTTTCAATTCTTTTTCCAGCTGCGGGAGTTTTCCGTATCTTAATTCCGCAGCTTTTTCGAGATTGCCTTGGGACTGGGCGATCTCCATCTCGCCCTTCACTTTCTCCATGGCTTCCTTCACCTGGGTGATTTGCAGGATGGCCGCTTTTTCTTTGCGCCAGATGTCCTTGAGGCCGTTGGCTTTGTCCTTGAGCCCACCGATCTCGTTCTCGAGATCTTTCAGGCGCTTCTTGCTCGCTTCGTCTTTTTCCTTTTTCAGCGCCTGGTGCTCGATCTCGAGCTGCAAGAGACGGCGATCCAGCTGGTCAATTTCCTCGGGCATGGAGTCGATCTCCATCCGGATCTTCGAGGCCGCCTCGTCCATCAGATCGATGGCCTTGTCGGGCAGGAAGCGGTCTGAAATATATCTGTGCGACAAGGTCGCGGCGGAAACGAGGGCGGAGTCTTTGATGGTGACCCCGTGGTGCAGCTCGTACTTTTCCTTCAATCCGCGCAGGATCGAGATCGTGTCCTCCACAGAAGGCTCGCCGATATAGCACTGCTGGAAACGGCGCTCGAGAGCTGGATCCTTCTCGATGTATTTTTTGTACTCGTTCAGAGTGGTCGCGCCCACGCACCGTAACTCGCCCCTCGCCAGCATAGGTTTCAACATGTTCGAAGCATCCATCGCACCTTCGGCGGCGCCGGCGCCCACAAGAGTGTGGATTTCGTCGATGAAGAGGATGATGCCGCCCTCTTTTTTGCTTTGCGATTCTTCCACTGCCTTGAGCAGGCCTTTGAGACGCTCTTCAAATTCACCCCGGAACTTCGCACCCGCGATCAGGGCGCCCATATCGAGGGCCAGGAGTCTTCGATTCTTCAAGCTTTCCGGAACGTCGCCAGTGGCTATCCTCTGCGCCAATCCTTCCACCACGGCCGTCTTACCGACTCCGGGCTCCCCGATCAGAACGGGGTTGTTCTTGGTGCGGCGGGAGAGGATCTGCATCACGCGGCGGATTTCATCGTCGCGGCCGATCACGGGATCGAGCTTCCGTTCTTTGGCGAGCTTGGTGAGGTCGCGCGTGAACTCGTTCAGCGGGTCTTTCTGCTGCTGGGGAGGAACATTATAGCCTTGCATAGAGAACCATCCTTCAGTGAGGGGAGATGCAACCCCCTAACCAAAAGATGGGATGGGCAGGCAAATTGTCCAGGCACAAAATAACTATTCGTTATCTTTGGGATTTTTACTGAGGTCCAGCGAGGTAATCTGCACGCCCTCATTTCCCTGGCGGAAGCTGAGGAGATAGATCCGCGGCTCTTTGAACATGGCGATGAAGGCCCGCAGGCTGGTCACGGGTTTCTGGTCCACTTCCACGATCACGTCGCGGGGCTCGAGACCAGCCTCTTCGGCCGCTCCGCCGGGAACCACGCTCTCCACGACCACTCCGCGCATGCTGCCGGGAAGACCAAGCTCCTTGCGCGTTTCATCATCAAGCTCGGCCACGTTCATGCCGAGATTCAGGCGCGGTTTGATCGCCTTGCCGGGACCGCCGCTCTGGGTGAGCTTCTCGCGGGTCGGGCGCTTGCCCACGGTAACCTTGAGGTCCTTCTCTTTCCCGTTCCGCAGAACTTTCATGTGAATGGTGGTGCCTGGCGCGAAGGAGCTCACCGTATTCACCAGCTGGCGGCTGTCGAGGATTTTTTTGTCGTTGATCGAGAGAATCACGTCGTAGCGCTGCACGCCGCCCTTGGCCCCGGGCTCGCCTTCATAGACTTCACTCACTACCACCCCACGCGTGGTCTTCGGCAGCTTGAGTCCGGCAGCGAGTTTGGGATTCAGCTCGGAAATATTCACGCCGATAAATCCGCGGGTGACAGCTCCCTTGCTACGAAGCTCCGGCAGAATCCGCTTCACATAGTTGATCGGAATGGCAAAGCCGATGCCCTGGGCGGCAGCGTTGATCGCCGTATTGATGCCGATCACCTCGCCCGCCGTATTGATGAGCGGGCCACCGGAATTTCCCGGGTTGATGGGGGTGTCCGTCTGCAGGTAGTTGGAGAACTGGCTCATCGGCAGCACCACCCGCTCCTTGGCGGAAATGATACCTTTGGTAACGGTATGGCCGTGGCCGAAGGGGTTCCCCACTGCCATCACCCACTCGCCCACCTGAAGGGCGTCGGAATCTCCCAACGGCGCGGCCTTGAGCTTGCGGTCGGTCTTGATCCTGAGGAGCGCCACATCGGCGTCGGCGTCTCCGCCCACCACTTTGGCGTCGAGGCCTTCGCGGTCTTCGTCGTCCTCGGTGAGGATCACCTTCACCTCATCGGCATCGGCGATCACGTGATAATTGGTGAGAACCAGGCCCTCTTTTTCATCGATGATGAAGCCTGAGCCGAGGGAAGTGGCCTTGCGTGACATCGGACCCTGGGGCATGCCTCCCCCATTGCCGCCCGGACCGCCGAAGTCTTCACCGAAAAACTGCTCAAAGAAACGGCGGTAGAGCTCCGCCTGCTGGCCACCGTATGGGCTCTGCACCGTCTGCGTCGTATAGATGTTCACCACGGAGGGCACCAGGCGCTTGGACAATTCCACGAAAACGTCTTTCAGGTTGTCCGCCACCGCCGCTTTTGCCGTGGCCGCCTCTGCTTTACGTTCCGCCTGAAAAGGAACACAGAGTACCGCCAACAGCAGAAAAGCTCTTGCCAGCTCTTTCATTTTGCCTTGCTCACTTCCAGAAACTTGGTGCGCACTTCGTAAAGCACGCGGTCCATCAGCTTCGTTTCGTCGGGCGTAAGGTTGTTCTTGGTTTTCCCCTGGATCATCTCCAGGAGATCGATGTTCTGGCGGGCGAGCTCAAGATCCACTTGCTGCTTGCCGGAATCCGGCCGGGGCGCAAGCCCCAGGCCCATCATTGCGGCAGAAGCCACGGAAAGAACAAAGGTAGGGAAATCGATCGTGCTGTTAGAACCCATGGCAAGATTTATGGCAAACCGGCAGCGCTTTCGCAAGTAGCGCCCGTGAGTAGAGCCTCACAGCGCTCCTCCACGGAAGGCTGGGAAAGAAATACCCAGAAGGGGCCGCCATCCAGGGCCAGAGGCGAGAGCAGGAAGAGAGGATCGAGGGCGATATTCCAGCGCCTGAGCGGAATTTTTCGGGCCAGCACAGCCATTTTTTGGAGCGCTGCGGCCACAACCAGGGCGTCTCCCCGCTCTTCCGCCTTTTTATCCGCCGAACGCACGATGGACGGAGGAGCGGCCAAGCGCAATAGAAGAGTAAAACAAGGCGAAATGAAAAGCTGGAGAATCGCGGGATAGGAATGCAGAAGGCGCGCGAAAGGAAAGAGCTGGAGGGCGAGCCAGCTCTGCAGCCTGCGGCGGCGGTTGCGCGCATGGATCAGACAAAGCGCAAGAACGGCGTCCAGCTCTTCATTGTCCAGAGCCCGCAGCAAGCCCTCGGTAGCAGCTAGATGCACCCGCTTCCCGCGAGCCAGCACCAGGACATTGGGAGAAAACTCGGGAAGGATCCAGAGCTGAGCCTGGGGCAGGCGTTCTCGGCGGGCGATAAAATCCAGGCGCTCCCTCACCTTTTTCCACACGGGAAAGTGTCCGGAAGGACGGGCATCGAGCCAGCGCCAGAGACGCGGCAGGGAGGCCTGCCAAAGCATCCAGGACACCATCAGGGCTAACGCCAATGCCAGGAGAACGATCTTCATTCCCCTACTTTTATAACCGATAATCTAGTGATGAGCGACGACGATTTGGTCTGCATCTGCATGACAGTGAGCCGGGGCGAGATCAAGAACGCCATTAAAAACGGCCACCGCACGCTCGATGCATTGAAGAGCACCCTATTCTGCTGCACCGGCTGCGGCACCTGCGAAGGCCGGGTGCGCGCTCTCTTGGATGAAGAGCTAAAAAATAGCGGCGCCTCTCAGCCGGAACCCAATAAAGCTTCTTAATTTTTAGGAGAGTGGGCTAAGCGCCCTTCTTTTTAAACATACTGGCGAATCCCTTGCTGGGACCGCCCTGGCGGCGCTGGGTTTGCGGCCCGTTTTCCACCTTCAGTCCCGAGGAGTCGGGATTGCCGTTGACATCGATGATCTGGGTGTTCCCTGAACCTTGCTCGAGCTTCGAATCCGGCGCAGCGCCGCGGTTGATGAATTTTGTGCTCTCTTTCGCCTGGTTGATCAGCTCACCGGCATCCACACCGCCCCCGCCGCCCACCATTCCCGAAAGCTTGAGGGTGAGGTCTTCCTTCTTGTCGCTATTGGCGAGGCCCTCTTCCTGGGAGATCACGCCGTCGCGGATCATCTTCTCCAGCGCCTGGTTCATACTCTGCATCTTGTAGTAGAGGTTGGAGCTTTCGAGAACTGCATCCAGATCGTTAATGCGGTTGTCGAGAATGCATTTCTCCACCGTGGGTGATTTGGAGAGGATCTCGCAGGCCACCACGCGGCCATTACCGTCGGCCCGACGCACGAGCCGCTGGGTGATCACGCCCAAAAGGCTGTTGGCGAGCTGAAGGCGCAGCTGGTTCTTGGCGTCGGCGGGAAAGCTGTCGAGGATGCGGTCGAGGGCCTGAGCGGCGGTATTGGTGTGCAGGGTGCTCACCACGAGGTGGCCCGTCTCAGCGGCGGTGATCGCCGTCTGGATGGTGTTGAAGTCGCGCATCTCGCCTACCATGATCACGTCTGGGTCCTGGCGGAGGGCGGCGCGCAGGGCGAGCTGCATGCTCATCGCGTCCACACCCACTTCACGCTGGGAGACTGTGCTCATCTTGTCTTCGTAGATGTATTCGATCGGGTCTTCGATTGTCACAATGTGGGAGCGGGCATTGCGGTTGATATGCTCGACCATGGCCGCGAGAGTGGTGGATTTACCTGAGCCGGTGGCGCCTGTAACCAGCAGCAGGCCGCGGGGCTTCAGGCAAAGTTCCGCCACCACGGAAGGCAGGCTCAGAGAGCTGAGCACGGGAACCTCGAGAGGCACAACGCGGATCACGAAGGCTAGGGTGCCTTTTTGCATGAAAACGTTGGCGCGGAAACGGGCCAGGCCGGGCACGAGGTAGCCGAAGTCTATTTGTAAATTCTCTTCGAACTCTTTCACCTGCTTTTGCGTCATGGTGCTATAGGCGAGTTTTTTGACATCCTCGCCGCTGAGCGGGGGCAGCTTGGCGGGAAGCAGTTTACCGTTGATTCGATAGAGGGGCGGACGCCCAACCTTCACGTGCAGGTCGGAAGCTTTGTGTTTCACCAGGCCCTTGAGCAGCGAGTGGATCGAGGCCATCTTGGCACCTGTGCCCTCGGACGAATCGTCGTCCCCCCCGGACCCGTACTGCGCCATGAAATCGTTCTGCGACATCTACCCCGCCCGCCGCAGTAGCTCAGCCATCAGAAAGCGAACCTCAAGAACCTTCGCCAGCATCCAGACGCCGTCTTCGAAGGCCCGCAGATCTTTCTCTTCGAAAAATCCCCCATCTTTCTTATTGAAGAGCTCGACCACTCCGAAAAGCTGGCCGCCTACGAGGATCGGAGCCGCCATGCAGGTAACCGCTTCGAATCCCACGCTCATGCTGATGGCTTTCATCTGCATCTGGTCTTCGGTAAGGTCGCGCAGAAGCAAGGGCTGCCGGCTTTCGGCCACATGGCCTACGATCCCCTTGGTGCGCGGGACACGGAATGCCTTGAGCCGCTCCGGAGGACTGGCCCCACCCAGCGAGCAACGGAAAAAGAAATTATCATGTTCCAGATCGAGCTCTAATACCGAGCCGGCCTGGGCGTGCAAGGCGTTCATGATCGCGCCCAGCCCGCTCTCCACCACGTCTTCGAAAGTGCGCTCGCATACCACCAGCTGAAACAGCTTCTCCGCCATTTCCCAGTGCCCCGAGACACGGGCCGTCTCCACGGCGCCACCATCGATCATCAGCACAGACACGGGCTCCTCGATGGCGTCTTTGGGCAGACTCAGCAGCATGCTGCGCTCTTTATCGGCGTTCGGATTCACACTGGCAGGAAGGCGGCGCGGCGCGGCCGTGGGCAGAGGCAGCGCTTCCACTTCCCCGGTATCGGGCTCGAGCATGGCCTTGGCGGCCTCGCTGCCGTCGGCCTCGTCGTGGTTCAGGAGATGCAAATCGAGGGAGGAGAAGTCCTGCGAAAGGTCCACGGCCTCGTCCGCGGGCGCAGCCGCCTCCTGGACCAGCTCCTGCACGGCCTCCACCGTCTCCTCCACCAGGCTCATTGGCGAAGGCTGGCCTCCGGGAGGGGCGAGCAGATCGTCGAGAGCAGGGTCCTCGAAGTTTTGCGAAAGGCCCTGTTCGCGGTCCGACGAAAGCTCGGAAGGAGCAACTTTCTTCAGCTCTTCTGGTTTTTTCTTTGCGGCCGAACTCAAAGGCAGTCCTTTCCAGGCGGAATAAGCCTTAGAGACGTTTCGGCAATCTAAGCAATTGACTTTAAGGGATTATCCGGAAAAAGAGATCGCAACTGATTGAAAAGACGGGGGAATAGTTACCGTTTACGGGCGATCAGGCTGGCGACTGCATTCTTACCGTCATTAGTCTCGGAATAATGCACGATTTCGAGCTCGGAAAATGCCTCTTTCAGCTCGCCCGGCTCCAGCAGGTATTCCTTTTCCATGTCTTTCCCACCAGGGTTCTGGAGCTGCTCCATCGTATTCGTCTCGAACACCAGCACTCCGCCCTTCTTCAGGCCGGCGATGATCTGGGGGAAGAGATTTCTCTGCAGGTAGTAGAAGTTCATGATCACCATATAGCTGTTGGGCTGGATCTTGAACTTATTGAGGTCGGCGTTGATCGTCTTGAGTTTCACCCCGTTTTCGGCGGCCAGCTTCTGAGCCTTGCGCAAGCCTACGGACGAGATGTCCACCCCTTCCACCTGGAAACCCTTCTTGGCGAGGTACACCGCGTGCCGGCCCTCTCCCATCGCGATATCGAGGGCGCGGCCCTTGGGCAGCTTGCTCACATGTTTCACAAGGAAGGCGGAGGGCTCTTTCCCGTAGACGTAGTCCTTGCGGTTGTAGGTCTTGTCCCAGGCGCCGCGATCATCGGCGAACTCGCTGTCGCCAGTGAGGTTCATCAGCTTGGTCGCGCGCGACTTGCGGCTCTCCGCCTGCGGGTCCACCGAGCGCTCGCCCCCTCCGCCTTCGGCGTGGGCTGTAGAAATGGCAAAGCCCTCTGCGAACGCGCAGAGGGCCAGGCTCAGGATCAGGGGTTTTCTCGTCATTAGAAAATTCGCTTCATCTTCCTCTGCAGAGTGCGGCGGTCGATCCCCAGGAGGAGAGCGGCTTTGCTCACGTTGTTCCTGGTGGCCTTGAGAGCTTTCTCAATGCCCACCCGCTCGAGGATGTTGAGATTATACGAGCGGAACTCGCTTTCATCCATCCCGGGCACGCGCTTTTTCTTCTTCTCGATCAGGCGAGAGGCCTCGGAGAGGATCGCATCCACGTCAGTGGGCTTCTGCAGCACGCTGTCAGCGCCTTCTTTCATGGATTCCACGGCCATCGGGATGCTGCCGTAACCGGAGAGCAGGATGTATACGGGCTGGGGATTGAACACGTGCATCTCGCGCAAAACGCTGATGCCGTCGAGGCCGGGCATGCGGTAGTCGAGCAGCACCAGGTCGGGCGCGTGCTCGCGGAAGATGCCCATGGCTTCCTGCTCGTTCGAAGCAGTCCAGGCGCGAAGCCGGCGCTTCTCAAAGGCGCTCTTCATCGTGTTCCGGAAAATCTCGTCGTCATCTACAATCAATACGCTCGATACCATCTGATCCGTCCTTTCAAGCGCCCTCTGAGGTCTGGTCATCCAGGCCTTCTAGTCGGGGCAAAGTGACTCGCATCCTAGCACCGTGACTATATTGCTCATCAATGGCTATTCTGCCGCCCACCTGGGAGAGCAAATAATACGAAATATACAAGCCGAGCCCACTGCCAAACCCTTGTTCTTTCGTGGAAAAAAACGCTTCGAACGCCCTTTCCCGCCCCTCTTTTGTGAACCCTGGGCCATTGTCAGTTATGACAAAGTTCCAGTCCTCTTCCACTGGGTCGTAGTGGATTTGCAGCAAAATCTGCGGGACCGGCTCTCTACTAACCGCGTCGCGGGCGTTTTTCAACAGATTCTCCAGCACCTGCCGCAGGATCAATTGAGGCACGGAAATAGACTCAGGAATATTCAACGCTTCGATACGAAAAGAAACTTTCGCGCGGGCGCGATCGGGATACTTTTTCATCTCGGCATCCACCAACCAATCATAAGTTTCCTGGATCCAAGCGACGATTTTCACAGGAGTGTATTTCACTTCATCACTCCGGCGCACCATCGTGCGCGAATAGCCCAGCAGCAGCGAGACGATCTCCCCGCAGCGCTTGGCCTGGTTGACGATGATGTGCATGTCTTTGCGATGAGCCTCCACAACTTCGCTCTCGAGTTCTTTGGCGAGCACCATGATGGAGTTCAGGGGAGTGCCGATTTCATGGGCTAGCCCGGCCACAAGCCGCCCGAGGGCATCCATCTTGATGCGGTGGCGGAGCAGCCCCTGCGCACGGCCGAGCCGCGCCAGAAAAACGAGAATGAAGGCCGCCGTGAGAAAAACCAGCACGATCAAACCGAGCGGAAGACCGAACCAGAGCGGCGAGGAGCGCAGCAGAATCGGCTCACCATGCAGATACATTGGCGGCGCCCTCAGCAGCAGCAGGATGCAGATCGTGGCGAAGCAGGAGATCACCACAGTGAGAAGGGAGTTGAGCAGCAGGCCGGCCACGAGCACGTTCACGATGTAAAAGCCCACGAACGGATTCATCAGCCCGCCGCTATGCCAGAGCACAGCGGTGATGGCGGCGAGGTCCACGAGCATCTGCAGGAACAGCATTCCCTTGGAGCTGGCGTCAAAACGATATTCAATCCAGGGCAGCACCAGGTTCCAGAGCCCGAACAGCCCGAGAATCAAGAAAATCGTGGTGCTTTCGAACTGGGCGCCAAAAATGCGGGCGCCCGCCACGGCGGCGGCGATGCCCCCCACGACCACCCAACGGAGGTTGCGCAGCCATGCGGGCGACTCGAGTTCAAAATGGGTAGGTAAAGACATGCTGCTCCTCAGGGAGCCGCTATACAATGCTCCAGAATGAGCAGCAATTAATTAAGGCCGGAAAGCACAAGATCATGCACGCGGAGCACGCCCACGCAGCCGCCTTCTTCGTCCACCACGGGAAGAAAACTCAGCTGGCCATCGCGATTTTCCATCAGATCAAGGGCTTCGGCCGCCCGTACGCGAGGCTGAACCGACTTCGGAGTACGCGTCATAATGTCGCTTGCCTTGAGCTTGAAGAAGGCTTCCTTCTTCAGCAGCGCGCGCCGGATATCGCCTTCCACGATCACGCCTACGAGCTTGTCTTTGCCACTTCCGGTGCGTCCTTCGACAATGCAGACGCCGCTATGACGAAATTTAGTGAGAGCGATCACGACATCGTCCATGGTGGCCGTAGGCGGCAGCATCGCGAAGTCGCTCTCGCCATGCATGAGATCCTCCACGCGGGCGAGCAGACGCTTGCCGAGCTGCCCTCCGGGATGGATGCGCGCGAACTTCTCGGGGCCGAAGCCGGCTTTCTTTTTGAGCGCCATCGCAATTCCGTCCCCGAGCGCCATCGCGAGGGTGGAGGAGGCCGTGGGAGCGAGATTGTCCGGGCAGGCCTCAGAGGAGATGCTGGACGAGATCACGGCGGTGGCGTACTTGGCGATCGGGCCGGAGGGGTTGCCCAATACGGCCACCACGCCCCGGCAGAGGTCCTGGGCCGAAGGCAGCATCAAAAGCAGCTCTTGCGAGGAGCCGCTGTGAGAAAACACCAGAAGAACATCATTGGGCCCGAGTAGCCCGAGATCGCCATGCAGGGCTTCGGTGGGATGGAGGAATACGGACATGCTGCCGGTGCTGGTCAGCGTAGCCGCCACCTTCTGGGCGACATTGCCGGACTTCCCCACGCCGGAAACCACGATCTTGCCGCCACGGGAGAGGCTGTCGTGAATCACGTCCACGGACTGGGAAAAAGACGGGCCCAGTGAGGCTACGGCGTTGAGAAGCGCGCCGGCTTCCACTTTGAGCACCCGGCGGCCTTCTTCGATGAGATCAGAATCCTTGGTCTGCACGCCCGCTTTATACCAGGGGACCCCTGGAAATGGCAGGCGAAAAAGCTTACGCTTAAAGCAATATTATGCGGCCCAGCAAGATTGCACATGCCCTCTGTTGCATCGCCCTGCTTGGGGGATCGGCCTGTTCCGGCCTTCCCTTCGTGAAGCAGAACAAGGCCCCCACGCGGATCTTTCTTACGGACTTCTCCACGGCCTGGACGGCGGCGCTGGAGGCCGTTTCCTCCGGCCGGGACATTATCAAATTCCAAAACCGTGAAACGGGGACGATCGAGACGAACTGGATCGACAATTCCGAGTCCAGGCAGTTCCTGGACGTATTCTCTGACGAAGACTTCTTCCTGCGCTCCCGCTACAAGCTCCAGGTTCAGGTTCGCGAGGGCAAGAAAAACGACCAGCAGGCCGTACTGGTGCGGGTGCTCAAGGTGCCCCAGAAGGAATCCACATTCTTAGGCGGCTGGCAGGACGCGGAATCGGATCTTCTGGAAGAATCGGTTTACCTTTACCGCATTGGCCGCCTGATCGCGATTCAGCAATACAGCGACGAGCAGGATCTCAAAGACAGACAGATGATTGATGACGGGGATACGCTCTTTTAGCTGGCGAGCATCTTCTCGAATTCAGAGAGAAGCTCTTCTTCCTTCTGCTTCGAGGATTTTCCGTCGGCTGCGGGGGCCGCTGGAGCCGCCGTCCCAACCGTCGGGTTGATCGGAGCGAGCACGTTGGTATTCGTTTCCCCGGAAGGACCCGCAGCAGGGGCAGCCGGAGCTGCGGCGACGGGCGCGGGTGCCGCGGCGGGCGCAGCAGCTGCAGGAGCGGCGCTAACCACGGTCACGGGCGTATCAATTTTCTGGGTCGCATTCGCCACGGTAGCGCTTACATCTCCAGCGGCTTTACCACCATCGAGCACCTTGAGAGCGGCACCGCCGCCTTCCATCTGACCGATCTTCTGGCGAAGCTGCTCGTTCTCCTTCTGGAACTTCTTGAGGTTGGCGAGGTCGTCCTCGATCACCTCATACTCTTTCAGCTTGCCGCGCAAATCATCGAGCTCTTTCACCATCGCCGGATCCGGGCCGGCGGAGGCAGCAGCGGGAGCTGCGGCGGCGGGCGTGGAAGCGGCATCTTTCAATTTCTTCTCGAGGCCCGTCTTCTCAGCACGCAGCCCATTTAGGGTGCGGTCCAGCTCCATCGCGCGGGAATCAGCCATGGCCAGCTGCGCACGAAGGGCTTCGACTTCCTTGGCGAGAGCGGGATCCACAGATGCTCCGCCCGACACAGGAACAGCGGAATGAAGCATCTGGGTAAGCGGCATGGAGCCCGAAGAATGCGCGGTATAGCCACCGGCATCGCCGAACAGTTTGATGCGGGTTTCCCGCTCGTCGGCGTACATGCGATCGAGATAGGCGCGCACGAGGGCGGCAGGCACCCACTCCGCGGTCTCGCGTTTCTTTTTGCGCACCAGCATCACGTAGAGGCCAACGGCAAAGGACAGCGAAAGCAAAGCGATCTGAGCGCTGATCAGCTCGTCGGAAAACTTCGAAAAAAATAGCCCTATGGCTTCCATCACTGCCCTTGCTACACTGGGGCCTATGCCCTGTGGAAAGATGGTCACTCCACTTTTCGGTATCATCGCGATTTCCCTTAGCCTTTTTTTTGCCACTAACGAAAACAGGGCCTTAGCGTCCCCCCCCTCCCCCAAACCCTATGTGGTGGTGCTGGATCCAGGGCATGGCGGAGCGGATACGGGGGCGTCCGGACGTCTGGGGAAGACGCGGATCGCGGAAAAAGAGGTGGCCCTGGCCATTGCCCTAAAAGCCGCGAAAATCCTGGGCAATCCGGCCTACTACAAGCCGCTGGGCCGGAAAATCCAGGTGGTGCTCACCAGGCACTCGGACCGCTCCGTATCCCTCGAAGAGCGCTCCGAAAAAGCCAAGCGCCTGAAAGCCGATCTCTTCGTGAGCATCCATGCCAACTCCGAGCCCACGAAGAAAGCGCACGGGCTGGAGACCTACTTTCTGAACAATACGGACGACCAGAGCTCCCTTAAGCTCCAGCAAATCGAGAACCGTTCGAGCAAGCGCGCACGCAAGTCCAACTCCCTCCTCATCCGGTCCGTGGCCGCAGATGCCACAGTGGAAAGCTCACGGAGTGCAGCGGAGGTTTTGCAATCGAGCATCGTGGACCAGCTGCGCAGCGAAGACCTGAAAGTGCAGGACAGGGGCGTGAAACAGGCGATGCTGTACGTGCTGCTGGACGCGCAGGTACCGGCTGCCCTCGTGGAAGGATTCTACCTCAGCAATAAGAATGATCTTGCCCTGGTGGCTCAGCCGGAGAACCGCAGCAAGATCGCCGAAGGGCTGGCAAAAGGCGTTCTGCGTTTCCTGGCGACGAAGTAGACGGCGCTATTCGCGGCCCAAGTCCACGAAGTCCGCCTCAAACTCGCGATAGTCCATCTCGCGGTCGCGGGAGTCGAGATAGGCATTGTCGAGAAGCTCGTCGAGATCCGTGTAAGAGAGTTCGGGGCCCAGCTCTTGATTACTGATCTGGCTGCCATCCACCCAGAGGATGGGCTGCAGCGGATTGCCCCGCGCAGGGTTACGATAATTCTTCGTGATCGCCACGACGAGGTCGCGCTTGCCGAGCTTGAGGTCGCGGTTCCGCGTGGGGTCCCACTTGGTATACGGCTTGCGCAAGGTAGACCAGTAACGGGAAGCGCCGCGGGCGCTGGCCGGTCCGTCCACATAGCCACGTTTCCTGATCAGCGAAGCCATCTTGTTGACCCCGCAAACCAGGTTGGGGATCGCGTTCTTCAGTGCGTCCTGGCTGCGCGCATTGGGACATTCGCCCGGGCTCAACGCCAGCAGGCCCACGCTGTAATTCCCATCGGGCTCGCGGAAGGAACCTGCCGGATTGAAGGAGCTCTCGTACTTGCTGATCGCGCTGACCAGCAACGTCCAGCAGTTCTCCCGCTCGGGGAGAGTCGCATTGGCGTAATCTGGACAGAAAATTTCCTTGTCCTTTGCCATTTCAAAATGGGAGAGACGCGCATGCACGATCTCGCGTACGGCACGGGTCCAGGAATTCACGCGGGTACTGCGTCCCCAGATAGGTGCCTCAAGTTTCAGGAACGCACCCAAAAGGTACTGCGAAAGCGCGCCGACGGGACTGGGGCCTGCACGGCGCGGATTTTCTTCGGGCCTCGGAGGCATTTGGGGGTTGGAGGCCTTGGGGTCCGTCTTCTTGGGATACTGCTTCGGCGGCTTCTTGGCCTCATCCTTCGGAGGCGGCGGTTCTTCTGGAGAAGGAGCCAGCATCAATGGAAGCTGCGGGCGGCTGGGATCGTAGAAATCGGGATCGTTTGCGGGAAGCGCATAGCTCTCCGAAGCGGGAATGCTGGCTTCGCTTTCGAGCGAACTTTTCTCTTCGAGATCCTCGGAGCCATTGAGGCGAGTGACGCTGCCGCGCTCAGGTGCGCAGGCAAAAAGAGTGAGGGTCAAAGCCAATGCAATCAGGGGAAATTGCGAGCTCATGAATTCGGTCTCCTACAGGGGTAGCGGGCCGAATTTATTTCAATTGACCAATATAGTCAAGAATTAGCGTGCAGAGGCGCCAGCTCTGCAAAGGCATAAAAAGTCTTGTTTTTTCAGCTATCTAGGGTCGAAGAAGTAGGGGTCGTCCCACTCGCCGAAGCCGTCGCGATCCATCCAGTCCCGCTCTTCCGGATTAAATTCAAGATCCTCATAAGCATCGGACTGATAAAGGAATTCCGCCACGGGCATGTGGTTCGCCACGCCCTTATAGCCTCTCACCAAAGGCAGGATCTGTTGCTTCTTTCCAAGGTTGAGGCTGCGCTTACGGCTAGGATCCCAGCGCTGATAGGGAGCACGAAGGGTGGACCAATAACGGGCTGCTCCCCGGGCTTGGGGGGGCCCATCGATAAAACCGTCGCGGTCAATGAGACGGGCCATTTTGTTCGTCCCGCAGATCAGGTTCTCTATGGGATTCTTCAAAGCCTCAATCGAATGGGCGTTCGGGCACTCGCGAGGGCTGAGGGCCAGCAGACCCACGCTATAGTTCCCATCCGGCTCGCGGAAGGAATCGGCGGGAGCGAAGGCGCTCTCGAATTTACTAATGGCAGCCACGAGCATCACCCAGCAGTTCAGGCGCTGCTGGATATTGGCCTGGGCGTAGCCAGGACAGAAAACTTCCTTGTCGCGAGCCTTCTCAAACTGGGCCAGGCGCGCGTACGCAACCGTGCGAACGGTGTTTGACCAGACCGTCCTATTGCCCCAGGCGGGGGTTCCCAGACCCGGGGTCTGCGGAGGCGCCGGCGGCATGGGTTCGGGCTTCGGCGCTGGTTTGGGCGGTTCCGGCTTCGGAGCGGGTTTGGGCGGTTCCGGCTTCGGAGCGGGTTTGGGCGGCTCGGGCTTGGGCTCGGGCTTGGGCTCAGGCTTCGGCTCGGGCTTGGGCTCAGGCTTGGGCTCGGGCTTGGGAGCCGGTTTCGGCGCGGGCTTGGGAGCCGGCTTAGGTCCAGGTTTGGGAGCAGGTTTAGGCTCTTCCTTAGGCTGGGATTCCGCCGCCTGAGTATCGGTCGCTGTGGCCGGCGGATCGTCCTTCTTCCCGCAGCCATTGAGAAAGGCAACTGCGATCAATATAAATAAACATTTATTGTTAATAAACCCACGAGAAATACGCATGGCACCCAAACCTCCGACGTCCTACGTTTTGTCTCAGAAAAGCAGCGCCACAGTACGCTCGGAATGACGTGCTGTCAAAGCGGAAAGCGATTGGATTTCAGACATTTAGGCCGCATTAAATTCTTGCGCAACCGGTCGTACGGTGCTCCCCCGAAAAACTGGCGCGGCCGAAAAGCGACTGATCAATGTGTGTACACCAGGCAGGTGTATCGAGATTAGACAGCCTTTTCTCCCCTTCCCCCGCTTTCCCTCCCAGGCGGGAGCTTGGGATTGGTCAGTGAATCCAGTTTCTTAGGATGGAACTGATGCTACGCAGTATTTCTGGCACATCGCTTGCGAATACAGCCGGGACGTAGCTGTAAACGTATCTTGTCGAGGCGCTGGCCACGGGAAGGTACGTGCGAACTGTAATAAACACGAGAAGTGAAATGCGCTTTGTTGGAGGAAAGATGAAGATCGATATGCAAGCAAGAGCAGTCTTGTTTGTGATGCTGGCCGCGTTCAGCATCATGCCAGGCTGTGGAAAGAAAAAAGACGAACCTGCCGCGCCCGGCGTGGCGGTTAACCCCGCCTTTATCCCGATCGGCGGAACCCCCGGTGCTCCCGGCGGATGCGCGACCGTAAGCGGTTATGGCGCCCAGACGATTTCCTTCTACGGCCAGCTCTATCCGAGCACCGGCATCAAGGGCATCCTGCAAGCCTATGGTTATGGCTCCCAGTCTGGTGGATTCTCTTCCACCTACTACCGCAATAACGTGGCGGGCGATTCCCTCACCGTTTACATCAGCAACACTCCTGTGAACGGCTACTACAGCCAGGCCACTGCTTACGCTGTGTTGAGCCTGAGTGCCAACACCGTTCAAGCGATGACCGGTCAGAGCGGCGGCTACGGCGGCTATCCTTACGGTGGCGGCTACCCCGGCTATCCGGGCGGCGGCTACGGCAACGGGACCATCCAGGTTTGCGGTCTCCAGCTCGACAACACCATCACGGCCACCCCTGTGACCGGCTCGGGTTACACCGGAACCCTCATCGGGAACTCCGTATACGTGCTCGGCCAGAACGGCGGCCCTGTAACCTACGCTCTGTACCCCGGTGTACCGATCGCCTTCTAACAACGGTTTACAATGTCCGGCCTCGTAGACGAATGCCCGCAAAGCGCGTGTGCTGCAGCTACAGTCCAAGCGAACCGTTAGTGTGAAATGCGATGAGCTCCCCGTTGTACGTATGCGAATGTGAACCGTTACAGTGACAGATCAAGCTCGAGTGAACTGGGCTTTTGATTTACGAGCGGAAACGAGCATAGCTCCCCCTGCTTTCCTTGTTTCCTGGACATTGGAGCCCCGGCATACCCTGCCGGGGTTTTTTTCGTTCGGAAAATGACATCGCTCCCGTCGGAACTGGTACAGAAATTCACCTGCGCCGGCGCGGGTCACAGTGCAGCAATCCCCATTCTGCGCTATAAGTAACCATGGCCTCGCAAGAGAAAAAACCCCTTCCCCGCCTCGGGAAGAACGGCAAGCAAAACACCCTGAGCGGCAGCGCACCCAGCGGCAACCTCACGCTCGGCAACTATATCGGCGCCATCCGCAACTGGGGCGAGCTCCAAAACGAATTCAACTGCTACTACATGGTGGTCGACCTACACTCCATCACCACCAAGCAGGACCCGAAAGTCTTGCGCGAACGCTCGCTGAGCTTCTATGCCCAATACCTTGCCTGCGGCCTCGATCCGGAAAAGAACGTGCTCTTCCTGCAGAGCCACGTTCCCGAACATGCCGAACTCGCCTGGGTGCTCAGCTGCTACACCCCCTTCGGCGATCTCTCGCGGATGACGCAGTTCAAGGACAAAAGCCAGAAGCACCCCAAGAACATCAATGCCGGTCTCTTCACCTACCCGGTGCTGATGGCCGCAGACATCCTGCTCTACGACGCCCACGTTGTGCCCGTGGGCGAAGACCAGAAGCAGCACCTCGAGCTCACGCGAGACGTGGCCATGCGCTTCAACAACGAGCTGGGCGATACCTTCGTGGTGCCCGAGCCGATGATCCCGAAGGTGGGCGCGCGCATCATGGCGCTCCAGGAACCCACGCGCAAGATGGACAAAAGCGATCCCAATGCGGCCAATACCGTCTTCCTGCTCGACGATCCCAAGGCGATCGAGAAAAAGATCAAAAGCGCCACCACGGATTCCGGCAGTGAGGTGAAGTTCGACGAGAGCAAGCCCGGGATCTCGAATTTGCTGACGATCCATTCCGTGATGAGCGGTAAACCGATCCCGGAGCTGGAAGCTCATTTCACCGGCAAGATGTACGGCCACGTGAAGGTCGAACTGGCCGGCCTGGTGGTGGAGAAGCTGCGCCCGGTGCGCGAAAAATACGAGCAGCTGATGAAGGACCAAAGCTACCTGCAAAGCGTGATGAAAAAGAACGGCGAACGGGCCCACCAGCATGCCGCCCAGACCCTTGCCCGTGTATACGACAAGCTCGGCTTCCTGCCGAAACCCTGAATCTGTTTTCCCATAGAAGCGAAGCATGGGAAAATTTCCCTATGCAAGCCTCATTCTCCGCCTTCGCCGCCTACCTCCGGCTCGACCGCGGGCTCTCGGAACATACCGTGGCCGCCTATGTGAGCGATCTACAAACAATAGCGAGGGAGTCGTCGGCGGATCCGTCTTCTCTGAGCGAAAGCGCCCTGGCCGGACGAATATCCGCTTGGCGTAGCAAGGGAACCAGCACCCGCACCATGCACCGCCGTCTCTCCGCCCTGCGCGCCTTTATCGCTTTTTTGCGGGAAAGCCAGCCGGGCTTGCCCGATCCGACGGCCAAGCTTGAGCTTTCCGTCGAAAAACGCCGCCTGCCCAAGACCATCTCCCGCCCTGATCTGGGCGGCATATTGGCGACGCCCGATACGAGTACGGACGAAGGGCTGCGCGACCGCGCACTCCTCGAGCTCCTCTATGCCTGCGGGCTGCGCGTGTCGGAAGCGGCAAACCTCAAGCGCAGCCAGCTGCGGCTGCCCGAACGGCAGCTGCGCGTTTTTGGCAAAGGCTCCAAGGAACGGCTGGTGCCAATGGGCGAAAGCGCAGCGGCCTGGCTGGATCGCTATCTAGCGGAAGCCTATCCGCGGCTCAATCCCGGTTTCGCCTGTGAAATCCTGTTCGTGACACAAGGTAAAGGCGGGAGCGAAGCCCGCCCGCTGAATCGGCAGGAAATCTGGGCGCTCGTGAGACACTACGCCCGCAGCGCCGGACTCGACGCGAATGTCAGCCCGCATATGTTCCGGCACAGCTTCGCCACCCATCTCCTGGAGGGCGGAATGAACCTTCGCTCCGTGCAGCAGCTGCTCGGGCATTCCGACATTTCCACCACAGAAGTGTATACGCACGTGGAGCAGGCCCGGCTGCTCGAGGCCCATAAAAAATTCCACCCACGGAAATAGGGCCGGGGTATAACAGGCAGATGCAAAGTCCCGATTGGGCCAGTTTAGTTCAGCATGCGGTGATCTTTTTCCCCGCCTTCCTCATCGCCCTCGTGGTGCATGAGTTTGCCCACGCCTGGATGGCGAATTTCTTCGGCGACAAGACTTCGGAATGGAGCGGCCGGCTCACCCTCAACCCCATCGCCCATATGGATCTCTTCGGAACGGTGATCTTCCCTCTGGTGAGCATCTTTTCGGGCTCTTCGATTTTCTTCGGCTGGGCCAAACCCGTACCGATCAATCCCAACCAGTTCACCAACTACCGCAAAGGCTTGTTCTGGGTTTCCTCGGCCGGCGTGCTGATGAACCTCATTGTCGGATTTTTCAGCGCCTTTGTGCTCGTGGCAGTCTACAAATTCTTTCCCGCTTCCTCCGGCTACCGCGAAGGCCTACTGGCGCTCTTTGACAGCCTTCTGGTGATCAACTTCTCCCTGGCCGTTTTCAACCTCTTGCCCATCCCCCCTCTCGATGGCTCGAACATTGTCCTGAGCTTCCTTAGTTATAATGCATCGCGTAAATTTCTCGAGTTCCAGCAGTACTCTTTCTACCTCCTCCTTTTCCTCATGTTTTCCGGGGCACTGCGGTTCATCGGCTATCCGATCATCCTCTTGCGGGCTCTTGCACTTTCTTTGGCTCAAGCCGTCTTTGGCTTGGCTTAAGCCGCCCAATTTGGTTAAATTTAGAGCCAAATGAATACAGAACTCCGTGTAAAACTGGCCAGCTTTGAGGGGCCGCTCGACCTGCTTTTGTATCTCATCCAGAAGGACGAGATCGACATCCGCAGCATCAAGATCGCCGAAATCACGGACCAATACCTGCGCACCCTCGATTTGATGCGCGAGCATAACCTTGATGTCGCCGGCGACTTTCTGCTGATGGCGTCCACCCTCATTTACATCAAGAGCCGCACCATGTTGCCGCAAACCGACGAGCTGCTCGTAGGCGAGGGCGACGACATCCTCACCCAAGACGAGCTGATGCGCCGGCTGATGGAGCACCAACGCTACCGCGCCATGGCAATGGACTTCAAAGGGATGCCGGTGCTCGGCAAGGATTTCTTCAAACGACCTCTGCCCGACGAGCGCGAGAAGCGTGAGCAGCTCCTGAAGGAGATGAACCTTACCGACCTTACGCTCGCCTTCCAGAACCTGCTGATGAAGAGCCGCAGCCCGACGGTGAAGGTGAAGGCGGACCGCCTCTCCATCGCCGAGGCCGCCCGGCGGATCGCCGACAAGCTGGGCTCACAGGAAGTCACCGACTTCCAGAGCCTGTTCTCGGAAAATCCGGACCGCAACGAGCTCGTGGTCACCTTCCTGGCCATCCTCGAGCTGGGACGCCTTCAGAAAATCCGCGTGCTCCAACACGTGGTATACGGAACCATCTATGTGGTTCTCCGCGACAAGTTGAACCTAGAAACCATGCAGAAACTCTTCGAATCAGGAGATTCGTATGCTTATCAGCGACCAGCAGAACAATCCGCCCAGTGACGAGATCGACGATTCCGCCCCTTTTGCCGGCGTAGAGCACGATCCCGGCATCGAGGATCCCATTGCCGCCGAAGCGGGCGAAGAGGCGGAGGCACCCGAGCCCATCGTCTATCGCGATCTCGATGCGACCGAACTGCAGGCCGCGGTGGAAGCCACGCTCTTCATGCACCACAAGCCCGTTTCGCTGAACAAGATCCGCGAGCTCGTGAACCCGAGTATTGAAGAGGAAGAGTATCGCACGGCGATCTCCAACCTCATGGCGCTCTTCTTTGAGGACAGCCGTGGCATCGAACTCGTGGAAGCTGCTGGAGGCTACCAGTTCCGCACCAAAGGCGCGCACAAAGACATCGTTCGCCGCATGTACCAGATCGCCCCGATGAAGCTGACCAATGCCATGCTCGAGGTATTGGCGATCGTGGCCTATAACCAGCCGCTGACCCGCGAGGGGGTGGACAAAATCCGCGGCGTGGACTCCTCCCACCTCCTACGGGTGCTGCTCGACAAAAAGATGCTGCGGATCGCGGGAAAGAGCGACGACCTGGGCCGTCCCATGCTATATGCCACCACCAAGGAATTTCTCGAGCTTTTCGGCCTGCGCGACCTGAGCGCCCTGCCGTCGCTCCGCGAGCTCGAGGAGATGCTGCCGAAGAACGAGGTAGGCGCGGTCTCCGAGGAAGAAGCCTTGTCCAGGGAAATGGAAGGGATCGTAGACGCATCCCGCCCCGTGGATTTTAACGACCTCGAGATCGAAGATTGGGAATATGAAACGCAGAAGATCGAATCCACGGAAGCCCCGCGAGCAGCAAAGGACGGCAACCAAAGCCCGTCGCTCGACGGCAGCGCCGCGAGCGGGAGCGAAGCCGGAGGAGATGCCGATCTCCCGCCAGAAATTGCTCGACGTCTCACGCCTGGACAAGAAGGCAACGCTTAGAGCCCAGCGCTACAAAGCCAGGGGCGGAGTTAAACTTCCCAAGCTGCGTGAAGGAAAAGTATCTGTGCCCGCAGCGAAAGCTGCTGACGGCAAAGAACGCCTCCAGAAAATCATTGCCACCGCCGGCATCTGCTCACGCCGTAAGGCGGAAGAACTCATTCTTCTGGGCCAGGTCACGGTAAACGGCGAGGTGGTGAACACCCTGGGTGCCAAGGCCGATCCCGTGAACGACATCATTGCCGTGGACGGCCAGGTGATCGACATCGGCGCCCACGAGAAGCAGTACTTCCTGCTCAATAAGCCGCGTGGCTATATCACTTCCACCAGCGACCCTCAGGGACGCCCCACTGTGATGGACCTGATGGGCGGAGTGGATACCCGCATCTACCCCGTGGGCCGGCTCGACTACGCCTCCGAAGGCCTGTTGCTGCTCACAAACGACGGGGACATGGCCCACCGTCTCATGCACCCCTCTTCCCAGGTACGCCGGGCCTATGCCGTGAAAATCAAGGGCGAGGTCACCGACGAGCACCTGCGTACGATCCGCCACGGCGTGCAGCTTTCGGACGGCTTCGTAAAACCTGTCCGCGTAACCAGAGGTGACCGGCTGCAGAACAAAGAATGGATCGAGATCACCGTGACCGAGGGCAAAAATCTCGAAATCCGGCGGATTTTTGCCGTAGTGGGCCTGGACGTAGAGCGCCTCCGGCGGATCGCCATCGGTCCCCTGCGTATTGAAGTCGTGCCCGTGGGGAAATTTGTGCGCCTTACCAAGCGCCAGGTGGACGAGATCTTCGAGATCGACTAAATAAGAGTTAAGATCATTTAGAAGGAGCGACCCATGAAAAATCCCAAGAGCGACCGCCATATGACCGCCTTCCTCTGGATCGTGTTCGGTGTTCTCGGACGCCTTATCCCGCATCCTCCGAATTTTTCGCCCATGACCTCCATCGCGCTCTTCGGCGGCAGCCAGCTCGGCCGCGGCCGCGCCTTCGTGGTGACCATCCTCACCATGATCGTCTCCGACATCCTGATCGCCTGGGCGGGCGGCCACCAGATCTTCGGCCTGTGGTCGATTTTCACTTATACGGGTTTCGCTGCCATCGTTCTCGCCGGCTGCTACCTGCGCACGGTTCCCACTGCGGGCCGAACTCTCGGCTTTCTCGCGGGCTCCTCGCTCTTTTACTGGGTGTGGACGAACTTCGGCGTGTGGATCATGGGCGATGGGTATCCGCACACGTTGGATGGCTTGGTGAATTGCTATGTGATGGCGCTGCCATTCCTCGGCAACGCTCTCGTGGGCGATCTGGTGTGGGGCTTGGTGCTCTTCCTCAGCTTCCAGGGCGTGCGCAAGGTTGCGCCCCGTTTCGGGCTGGCTGTTCAGGGCGCTTGAGTCGCGCCCATCTTTTCTTCCAAGAGTTTTCCGTTTTCCCAGCGCTGGGATTTCAGCAGCTCGCCATCGTAGAGCCAGTACCTGAATAGGCCGTGCTCCTGGCCGGCGTCGTTATAGGTCCCCTCGAAAGACTTTTGTCCGTTCATATGCCAGGCCGCCCAGGCCTTCACATGCTTACCGTTTTTCCATAGGCCAATGGTCTTGGACTTGCTGTCGGGAAATCGGTCGATCGCCATTCCATCAGCTTGTCCCGCCCGGAATTCCCCGGTGAAAATCGGCATTCCATTTTCCGCCCAGGCCTTCCATTCGCCCTCGGCGAGCCCGTTTTTGTATCCGCCGCTGCTCGCAAGTTTTCCACTGGGCCACCAGCGACGCCATAGCCCGGCGGGTTTTCCTTCCTCATAGAAGTATTCCGCACGCAGATGCCCTGCCTTGTCGAAGTCGCGCCAGACGCCATGCCGCTGGCTGTTCTTCCATTCTTTTTCGTAGCGCGGGCTGCCGCCGGAAAACTGCGCCGTTTTGCGGCCGTTCTCCACCATGGCCACATCGGGGTCGCCGAGCCAGATGCGGATCGCCACTGGAAGAACATGCACTAGACAGGAAAAAGTTCCGGTCATAACGGATCCGCCTCAGGCAAGGGCGAGCGGCAAAAGCCTTTGGGGTCCACGATCTCCACGTAGCGATCATCGGCCTCCTTTACGAGCCGGAGCGAGAGCGGGGTCGGCTTAGCGTGTTCAGCGTAGTAAAAATACCTGCGCTGCGCCCAGAGCAGTCCCTCCTCACCTTCATTCACCGGAGGCAGAAAAAACGAAGCCCGCCGGATCTTCCAGTTCAGCGCATGGGCGATGTACTCGCGGTTTCTCCGGTCCGGGATCACCTGGACCGCGTTCTCCATCATCACCAGGGCAACCTCCGGGCAGTTACGTGTTTCGAACTCCGCCTCACCCATCACGCCGCGAAACATACGGGAGATGTCGAGGAGCTGAAGCTCCACGTAGAGGAGCTGGACAAAGGCAATGCCGATCGCCAGCGAGACCATATGCCTCAAGGGCCGGAGCTGTTCCCCGAAGGGAGCAGCCGCCAAGGGGAGCAGAAACAACCACACGGAGAGCGCCGCCGGCTCGGGCCTGTGCCCGCTCAAAACCAAGAGCGGCGACTGGAACACCAGCCAGGCCAGCGGCAGCCGCCAGCGAAGGTCTGCGGCAATAGCGGGGGCTTTGATCTTTTTCCTGTTGTATTTGGCGACTAAGGCCAGTCCAAGCCAGGCAAGCACGGCCAGGCTCCAAAGCAGGTAACCGCAAGCGGGAGGTAAGGCGGTTTGCTGCGTACGCGGTCCCAGGGCCGCCACGAGATAGCCAAAAATATTTTCCGCGGCATTGCCCGGCGCCAGGCTCACGGAAAATCCCAAAGGAGTGTGCAGGCCCGTGATCCCTGCCATCCGCCAAAGTAGGTACGCCCCCGCAAGAACAGCCTGCAGCCCCAGGGCCACGGCCATCCTGCTGTTTTTTCTTTCCTGAAGCAAAAAGAGCGCGACCGCCGGCCACACCACTGCCTGCTCCTTGGTAAGCAACGCCAGGAGGAACACCAGCGTCTGCGGCAACGGCCGGTTCAATGCCAGCGCGTACAGATAGAAAACGGCGAGGCTGTGAAACAGCAGGTAGTCAAACGCGTTGAAGTAGAGCGTTCCGAAGGCCTGATAGGGCAGCCAGAGCCACAGAAGCGCCAGCAAGGTCGCGGCGCGCTCGTTGGCGCCGACCTTGCGCAGCCACAGACGGTAAACGTAGGCGGTAGAGCCAAGCAGAAAAAGTTTCAGCAGCTTCCAGAGCACGAACCCGGCGGTAAAGCGGCTGAAGAAAAAATACGGCAGCGCTGTGGCCAGCGGGCGGAAATACTGGTCCGGCCTTGGTGCAAAGACATCTCTCCAGCCGGCTTTTTCTGCCCACAGCAGCCAGAGAAAATCCTCCATGATGAAGCCCATGGGGAAAATCCAGGCGTAGGAGAAAAGGACGATCAATACGAACAGCAGATTCGGCCGCGCAGTCCAGGGACGCGCCTTCACTGGCTCTGTTCCAGCTTGATCAGATAGATCGCGGCAGGTTCGTCTTTGGTGACTCCAACGGCATTCTCGTGATCCAGGCCGCCGGAAAGTTCGAAGTCGTTGTCGATGATCACGGCGATCCACTCGTCGCCCACTTTGTCGATCCCCTCGGGCTTTTCTTCTTTCAAGCCCAGGCCACCGAGATCGAACAGCAACTCTTTCTTCATCGGCACGATGCCGTTCTTCGCCAGCTCCGCGGGGGCAAGCGATTCCAGGGTGCCGCCCGGGCCGGTAATCTGGGAGGAAAGCCGCTGAAGGTTGGTGGCGCCGAAGATCCCGGCGCGATAGATCCGCCGCCAATCTTTCCCGTCTGTCCTCCCCCGCTCCAGCACGAGAAAATTGTGCTCGTCTGCCATCGTCATGTCGCTGAGGCGCCCTGTATTCGCCTCCTCCATCACGTAGGCGTACTGGCCCGTCGTGATCCGGCGGGCGATATCCACTTCCACCATCCTCGTAATCCGCGACTTCACGCTATTGGCCTGCTTCGGCGAGGGCGGATTGTCGAGCGGGCTTTCCAGAAGCCCGAAAAGCTTGTTCCCGCTCAGAGACACACCTTCGAATCCGCGGTTGAGCCTCCGGTAGCGGAACGTTTCCGGCAGCTCCTTTCCCGGCATGAAGCGGTCGATCATACGTCCGCCCAAGCTGAAGTGCACGAGCGACGGGCCGTACTCCTCAGCCATCCAGAAGCTTCCGTCGGTGGCGAAGGTCACGCCTTCGAGATCGAGTCCGTTTTCATCGGCTCCGAGGTTCCTGCCCTTGAAGTCGACGGCGATTTCGTTATCCGCGCCGGGAGGAAGGCCGGAAATCGGGCTTCCGTGCTTCTGCATCAGCGGAAGCTGCCGCGTGACCATGAGAGTCTTCTGCTTCGGGTCGCCTTCGAGATACACCAGGCGCGGCTGGAAGTTGGGAACTCCGAAAGGCCGCGTTGTGCCCTTCGGACGGTCCTCCTCGTCGGTATTCGGGCCGCGGTCGGTATGGGTCACGAAACGAAAATGCCCGAGATGGGAGCGTCCCAGAAAGCGCAGGCCGGAAAATCCGCCCAGGCGGATCGTCTGGCCGGAACTCGAGACCCCGATCACCGGGGGATCTTTCAGCTCGAGTCGTATGACGACCATCCGCTACACCACCCTGTTCTTCACGAGATCCTGCACCACGGAAGGATCAGCGAGCGTTGAAGTATCTCCCAGGTTTTCGAACTGGTTCTCGGCGATCTTTCGCAGGATCCGCCGCATAATCTTGCCAGAGCGGGTTTTGGGCAGACCGGGCGCCCACTGGATTTTTTCCGGCTGGGCAATGGGACCGATCTCCTTGCGCACCCAGGTCACCAATTCTTTTTTCAGCTCTTCTGAGGTTTCGATTCCCAGCTTGAGGGTCACATAAGCGTAAATCCCCTGCCCCTTGATGTCGTGGGGATAGCCCACTACGGCGGCCTCCGCCACCTTGGGATGGGACACGAGCGCGCTCTCGATTTCCGCCGTTCCGAGGCGGTGGCCGGATACATTGAGCACATCGTCCACGCGGCCGGTGATCCAGTAGTAACCGTCGCTATCGCGCCTACAGCCGTCGCCGGTGAAATACTTTCCGGGAAAGGTGGAAAAATAGGTCTGCTCGAAGCGCTCGTGATCTCCAAATACGGTACGCATCTGCCCCGGCCAGGAATCCGCGATGCAGAGGTTCCCTTCACAGGCCCCCTGCAGTTCTTTGCCTTTGTCGTCGACGATCAGCGGACGCACCCCGAAGAACGGGAGCGTGGCCGAGCCCGGTTTGAGGGCTATTGCACCGGGGAGCGGCGAGATCAGAATGCCGCCCGTCTCCGTCTGCCACCAGGTGTCGACGATCGGGCAGCGGTTCTCGCCCACCACCCGGTGATACCAGAGCCAGGCTTCAGGATTGATCGGCTCGCCCACCGAGCCCAGCAGCCGCAGGCTCTTGCGGCTCGTTTTCTTCACGGGGCCTTCCCCTTCGCGCATCAAAGCGCGGATCGCGGTGGGCGCCGTATAGAAAATGTTCACCTTGTGCTTGTCGATCACCTGCCAGAAGCGGGATGCGTCGGGAAAGTTGGGCACGCCCTCGAACATCAGAGTTGTGGCGCCATTGGCGAGCGGTCCATAAACAATATAACTATGACCAGTCACCCAGCCCACGTCGGCCGTGCACCAATATACTTCGCCTTCCTTGTAGTCGAATACGCACTCGTGCGTGAGCGCGGCATAGGTCAGATACCCGGCGGTGGTATGCAGCACGCCCTTGGGCTTTCCAGTGGAGCCCGAGGTGTAGAGGATGAACATGGTGTCCTCCGCATCCATCGGCTCCGGGGTGCAGTCTTTCGCGGCTTTGGCCATCTCCTCCAGTAGGGAAACGTCTCTGGAGGAAGCCGGAATGGCGGCTCCCGTATGCTTCACGACGAACACCTTCTCCACCAGCCCGCTCTTCTCAATCGCGGCGTCCACGTTCATCTTGAGCGGGATTTTCTTTCCGGCGCGCACCCCCTCGTCGGCGGTGATCAGGAAACGGCTTTTGCAGTCCTGGATGCGCGCGGCCAGTGCTTCGCTGCTGAATCCGCCGAAAACCACGGAATGTGGCGCGCCGATCCGGGTGCAGGCCAGCATCGCAATGGCCGCCTCGGGAATCATCGGCATGTAGATCGTTACGAACTCGCCCTTTTTCACCCCTTGGCCTTTCAGGACGTTCGCCATCCGGCACACCTGTTCGTGCAGCTCGGCATAGCTGAGCTTCCGCACGGGGGCGTTAGGATCGTCGGGTTCCCAGAGGATCGCGGTCTGCTTCCCGCGTTTTTTCAGGTGACGATCGATGCAATTCTGGCTGACATTCAGCTGACCGCCTTCATACCAACGGATATGCACGGGCTTTTCAAAGCTGCAGTCCTTTACCTTCCGCCACTTTCGCATCCAGTCAAGACGATCGGCCTGCTTGCCCCAAAACGTTTCCGGGTTTCGAAGGGACTCTTGGTAAAGCTTTTCATAGTCCTGCGGCTTGACGTGGGACTCCGCAAAATTTGCGGGAACGGGAAATTTTTCTGCCATGCCCTTTATCCCAACAGGCAGGAAGGCCTTGGTCAATCCCAGATGCGTTATGGCATAATCTCGAGATGAAACGCTTCCGAATTCCACTAGCGCTCTCTCTGGCGCTCCTGATCGGCGCAGCTCCAGCTGTCGCGGCCCGAAAAAAGGCGCCGCCCACTCCACCCCCGCCTCCCCCCCCCGCGGCACCGCCTGTTCCGCCGGCAAAAGAGGTACGCGGCCGCGTGTTCTACGAAAAGCTGGATCCCAAAGACCCTTCTTTCCTCTTTCAGAGCCGCATCACCGACAACGGCCCGCGCCGGACCGTGGTGAGCACCTATAGCGACAAGGACGGAAAGCCCGTAATCGTGGAGGAGACTGAGATCGAAGGCGACCGGCTCGTGGCCTACAAATACAAACAGGACCAGGTGAACGAAGCGGGCGAAGCCTCCTTCCAGGGCGACAAAGTGAACCTCACCTTCGTGAACAGCAACGGAAAGTCCGAAACTGACTCCGAAGACTATGATCCCACCATGACAGTGGCCCCGATGATCCAAGGCATCCTTCAGAGACGCTGGGCCGAGATCGAGGCCGGCGACTCCATCAAGATCCGATACCTCGCGATTGAGCGGCTGGAAACCATCGGCTTCAAATTCTTCAAGAACGGCGAGCGGGTGGTGAACGGCAAGACTCTCGTGGACATCAAGATGAAGCCGTCGAGCATCTTCATCGCCGCTTTGGTGGACCCGATCATTATTACGGTGATGAAGGACGAGCCGCACTGGATCGTGCAAAGCGACGGCCGCACGCCGATCCGCGTTTCCGCCAAGCAGCCTCCGACCAACCGGGAGGACTGGAAGGCCATCGACGCCCGCGTGGAATACGATGCTCCCGTGGAAGTGGCCGCTGTGCAACCCGCGCCCGCTTCCTTGCCCCCTTCGCCACCGCCAGCAGGTAAAAAGCCCTGAATCTTGCTGCCCGTTGGCAGCCACTTACAGATATAATTACTCAAATCCCCAGGAGGGCGGTGTATGCGTACGATATTATCGGCCAAGCATGGCGGCATCTATCTGCTGTTTTTCCTCAGCGGTATCAGCGCCCTGATCTACGAAATTGCCTGGCTGAACCGCATTCAGCTGATCATGGGGAACACCATTTACGCGCTCTCCACGGTTCTGGGCGCCTATCTTTCCGGACTCGCGGTGGGCGCCCTGGCGGCCCATCGCATCGCGAGCCGAAACAAGCAATGCCTGAACCTTTACTTGATCTTCGAACTCACGATCGGGCTGTACGGCCTGCTGTTCACCTTTGTGCTCGCTTTGATCAGCCGCCTCTACGCGCCCCTGGTCACCGATACGAACGTGCCGCTGCCGGTGCTCAGCCTGATCCAGTTCTTCTTCTGCGGGCTAGTGATCTTCATCCCCACCTTCCTCATGGGTGCCACGCTTCCCCTGCTCGCCAAACATCTCTACCCTGATCCCGACGAATTGGCGGAAAAGATCGGCGAGCTTTATGGCGTCAACACTTTGGGCGCGCTCGTCGGCTGCGTGCTCGCCGGATATTTCCTGCTCCCGGGAATGGGCTACGGCCGCACCATGCAGGTGGCGGCGGGAATCAACGCCTTTCTCTTCGTGCTCGCGCTCCTGCGCTTTCCTGGCGAGCGTTTCTCCTATCACGATCTCTTTCCCGAGGGAGGAGCCGCCAAGGGAAAAAATGAAAAATGGTTCTCTCTTTTGCATCGCGGCCTTGCCAGTCCCTTGGTCTGGCTGATGTTTCTTTCCGGCTGCCTTTCGCTCTTCGCTCAGCTGTTGTGGAACCGCCTCGCAGCACTCTCTTTCGGCCCTTCGATCTATGTCTTTCCCCTGGTCACCGCCACGATTCTGGCGGGAATCTTTCTCGGAAGCCTGCTCGCAGGGCGCTACGCAGGCTCCGCGGAAAGCAGCTCCCGCTTTCTCGGCGTGAATCTTCTGGCTGCAGTGCCGGTATTGATTCTCAGCAACCACTTCGTCGGCCAGTTTCCAATGGCGATTCTTTGGCTAAACAGCACCGTACAGCTCGGCCACGGCACCTACGTACTCTTTCAATTCCTGCTGATGGCGCTGGTAGCCCTGCCGGCGAGCACCATGCTGGGAGCGATTTTTCCGGCCGCGCTTTCTCTGTATGCACGAAAGGAAGCATCCGATTCCAGCTTGAGTGTGGGCGTGGCTTACGGGATGAACATCGCCGGGGTACTCGCCGGCGCGATCCTCGGCGGCTTCCTGCTGATTCCTGTTTTCGGGCTCGACACGCTCACACGAGCGATCACGGCGGGACTGCTCGTCTCCCTGCTGATCCTGCTCGAAAGCCAGCGGTCGCGCTGGATCCACTATGCTTCGGTGGCGTTCCTGGGCCTGATCGCCCTCAAGGCTCCGCCCCCCTTTGAGCGCACCGTTCTCACCAGCGGCTACTTCTACAACCGGATCCATTCGACGGACGTGAAGGACTTTCACACCTACTACGACTCCCTGAAGAGCTTCCACGACACCTACCGCTACGGTTTGATCGACTACAAAGACGACGCCCACGGCACGATCAGCATTCACGAGCATGTGAGTGAACCCGGAGAGCGCTGGTTCCGCATCGACGGTAAGACCGACGGAAACCGCCACGGTGACGTGGCAACGGTGCGTCTGCTCGACTACTTCCCCCAGCTGTTCGGGGACAAGTTCGAAAATGTGCTAACGATCGGCCTGGGCACCGGAGAAAGCGCCAACCTGACCCACGACATCCCAGGCATGAAACACTCCAAGGTGATCGAGCTGTCACCGTCGATCATCGAATTTTCGCGAAAGCATTTTCCGGAAAACAGCTTTTACGTCTGGAACGACCCCCGCATTCAGGTGATCAACCGCGATGGACGCGAATATCTCCTGCATACGCGCGAGAAATTCGACCTGATAATGTCGGAACCGTCCAACCCGTGGGTGAACGGCGTGTCTTCCCTCTTTACGAGGGAATTTTTCACCAGTATTGCTGAGCACCTGAAGCCGGGCGGGCTCGCCAGTGTCTGGTTCCACTCCTACGGCCTGTCCTGTGACGCCTTCGATTCCGTGGTCATGGCCGCGTACCATTCATTCAAGTATCTGATCCTGTTCCGGCGCAGCGGCGACTTCTACTTCATTGCGAGCAACGACAGGCCGCTGGAGATCAGGCCCCTTCCAGCAGAGCGCAAACACCTGGAGCCCTTGATTCTCTCGATGATCGACGGCAGTACCCGCACCGGAAACGTCACGGATGAATACACTCTCAAGCTGAACGGCTCCGTTTGGATCAGGAACCGCGAGCGACTGGACCGCTTTGCACCGCACTCCGGGTACAATTCCGACGACAACCAGTTCCTTCAATACTCCAGCGGGCGAACGTTCCGACGCGGAATTTCCTGCTACCTTAACTACTAAATCGCTTCCGTCTGTGGAACCGTGATCTCTTCCTGCGGCTCCTCGGCCTCGTCCTCGTCGTCCGGGATCGTTTCCGGCATCGGAAGCTGCATGGATTCGAACCCGAGGGGAGAAGCTAACGCCATCCGGTAATCCCCTTCGGTGAGCCGGTGGGTTGCATAAAGTTTGGCCAGTATCCCCCGCATTGTCGCCAGCGCGTAGGGAGTGAGTACGCGTTTGCGGTAAGAAACGCTATAGCGCTTGGGGCTGGGAAGCAGCATCGCCAGATATGCGCCCTCCCGGGCATTCAGCTGTGAGGGCGCCTTCTGGAAGTAATAGCGCGAGGCCGGGCCGATGCCGTAGAGTCCGGGCCCGAATTCGACGATATTGAGATAAATTTCCAGAATGCGCTTCTTGCTGACATGGCGCTCGATCCGCATCGTGAGCACGGCTTCCTTGAGCTTGCGCACGACCGTTTTCTCATTGCTGAGGTAGACGTTCTTGATCACCTGCTGGGTGATCGTGCTTCCCCCGCGCGCGAAACGGCCTTTCTTCAAGTTAGTCTCCATCGCGTCCCATAGCTGCTCCCAGTCGAAGCCGTTGTGCTGCCAGAAGGCCCAGTCTTCGCTGATCATGATCGCCGAAGTGGCGATGGGACTGATGCTGTTGAGGCCCACCCAGGAGGCCGGTCGCTGTTTCACAATCTCAATGCTGGCTGTTTCCGTTTTGGGATCGTAGATCACTCTCGGAAAGCGGGTACGCAGCTCGCCAACATCGGTGACCGAACGGAAAAGCAGAAAAAGCAGAAAATAAAACCCCGCGCAGGAGGCGAGGATGAGCGCAAACCGCTGCATATACACCAGGTTGACACAGCTGGACCGGCCCGGCAATTCGGAAGTAAGCTGAACAGGGCATGGACAACATTACCCATTCGCTGATCGGCATCGTCGCCGCCGAAGCCGCACCCGGCACGCGGAAAAAGGAGAGAGTTCCTCTCTGGATCGCATCGGCGCTGGCGAATAACCTTCCCGATCTCGACATCTTTTTTACGGCCGGGCGGCGAGGCGACAAACTTGACTATCTCCTCCACCACCGCGGGCACACCCATACTATTTTACTCGCCCCCCTCCAGAGTGCGCTACTCCTCGCAGTGCTTTGGTTCTCCTGGAGGCGCCGTTCCGGAATTTCCTGGAAGTCCGTAGCCGCTCTTACATTCCTGGGGCCTCTGCTCCACCTTTTCGCCGATTCCTGGAACTCCTACGGCGTGCACCCATTCTGGCCGTTCGACAACCGTTGGTACTACGGCGATATCGTCTTTATCGTCGAACCTTGGCTGTGGGTGATCTTCCTTCCCCTGGTCTGGAAGAGCGCGGAAAGTAAAACAGGAAAGGGCCTCGCTCTCTTCCTTTTGGCTGGGATTCTGGGAGTGGCGTGGTGGCACCAGGCCGTGGCTACAGCCGTGGCAGCCGCGCTTTCCGTGGCTGCCGTACTGTGGCTGGCGGCGCAGGCGCGCTTAGTCGATCGAGTGCGCTTGGGTCTGGCATTCGCGGGCTGTGCGCTGCTGTTCGGCATTTTTTCCTGGGCAGAGTTAGGGCTGCGGAAAAGTTTTGCCGGTGATGGCGTGGAGGTCGCGATGACGCCAGGCCCTGGAAATCCGTTCTGCTGGACCGTACTGACGGCCGGATTCCAGGGAGAAAGCTATCGCGCTTCGGCCTGGAAAGCTTCCGCGCTACCCTCCCTGGTGAATGCTTCGTCCTGCGTTCCATTGATTTCTTTGGAGGGAAACGCGGAGCTGATCGCGGTTTCTCCCACCGAGAGCAATCCCGCACGGGAGCCGATCGGGGAGTTTCATGGCACCCGAAGGGAATTTAACGAGCTGACCCGCCTTTGCCGCGGCCGCGCATTCCTGCGTTTCGCGCGCATCCCGTTCTGGAAAAAGAGCAAGCAGGATTGGTTGTTGGGGGATCTGCGTTTCGATCGCGACCGCACCCATGGATTTGCCGAAATTATCGTTCCATCCGCCGACGGGAACTGCCCGCATGGCGAGCCCCCCTGGATCGGCCGCTTTTTCCCTTAGGCTGGCATTTCGGGCAGAAGTGTGTGGAGCGCCCGGCCAGCACGATCCGCTTCACTTCTGAGCCGCAGCTCTTGCACCCTTCACCATTGCGGTCGTAAACCAGCAGCAGTCGGGCGAATCGCCCTTCCATGCCCTCGGCACTTACGTAGTCACGGATCGTTGTTCCACCCATGCGGATCGAACGCGCCAACAGCCGCAGAATCTGTTTCCACAGCAGCCGCGGCTCGCGGATTTTCCACGCGGGAGTCTGGGGATGGATGCCCGCCGCGTGGAGTGCCTCGTCGGCGTAAATGTTTCCCACACCCGCCACCACCGCCTGGTCCAGCAAAGCGGCCTTTGCGGGCTTCGCCGTGCCGGCGAGCTTTTCCGCGAACCAGGCATAAGCCCGGTCAGGCTCGTGGATCGGATCCGGCGCGATTCCCTTTTTCTGGAAGTAGGCTTCTTCATTTTCGATCAAAGTGAGGGTACCGAAGCGCCGCGTATCGAAGAACCACAACTCGGAATTCTCGAAGCGGAAGCGGCAGCGAACCTGCAGAGCCTTTCCGCGGGAAGCGCCCAGGTTTTCCCGGGCCTCGAGCGGCACGAGCTCACTACCCGCCTCCAGCATCTTGCCGGTCATACGCAAATGCTGGGTAAGCGTGAGACCGTTTTCAAACCGGAGCAGGAGATATTTTCCCCGTCGTGCCACTTCAAGCAACCGCAGGCCGAATAGGCGTTCCGGCCCACCTTCGCTTTCAAACCACACTTTGGCGTCGAAGATATCGAGGGAGTTCAGGCGCTGGCCAACCCAGGGGCGCAGTCCCCGGGCAACGGTCTCAACTTCAGGCAGTTCGGGCATAATTTTCGTAACTACCTGTTCTTACTTATTTTAACAAGTGCTTTAGTGTGCCGGAGCCGTCTGATCCTGCGCCTCTTCTTCTGAGGACTCCAAACTTACACACCTTCGCTGCCTGGCCTTCAGCTCTGCCGAAAAACCTGCCAGCTCTTTTCCTTTGTCCTCATGGTATTTTCCCAAATCACGAAGAGAAGCCCTGGTGTCTTTAATGGCCTGG
>DATBTF010000039.1:0-4807 GCA_036559405.1 Bdellovibrionota bacterium | reverse complement strand
ACCCCCAGCTTGGCTTCGACGTGATCCGCTAAAACGAACCTCCGATCGCGGGCCGCAAGGGAATGAAGGAGTTCGTGAATCCGCCTGTGCTCGAGTTCACGGGAGCGAGCCCGAAAGAGCTCGAAGAAGCGCACCGCACTTTGCGGGAGGCGCTCTATGGCCCCTCCTGCTTTTACGCCCACGAGTGGCAGCCGGGCGACATCATCGTCAACGACAACTACATCAACCTCCACGGACGGGAAGCCTTCGAAACGAAGGCGCCGCGCCACCTCCAGCGCATTCACGTGCTCGGCACGCCGCCGCTCGACAATCCGCGGCTGGTCTCGCACAAATGAGAAAACTTTTTTTCCTGGCCGCCGGCATGTTCACCATGGGTTGCGACAACTTCATCGTGGTCTGCCTGCTCCCCGGCATCAGCGCCTCGCTCGGAGCCTCGCCCCTTGCGACGAGCCAGGGAGTCACTGCATTCGGCGCTGCCTACGCCGTTTCGGCTCCCCTCTTTGCGTTATTACTCGCGAAGAAACCTACCCGCCTGGTGCTCGTAGCCGCTCTCAGCATTTTTCTCGTGGGAAATCTGATTACCATTCTGGCGCCCGATCTCGCTGCCTATCTCTTTGGCCGCGCCATTTCGGGAATGGGCGCCGGTCTTTACTCGCCGATCGCCGTAGCCACAGGATCGCAGCTCGTGGATCCCTCGTCCCGCGGCAGAGCCCTCGGCCTCTTGTGGGGATCGAATAATGCCGGCTCCGTGATCGGAGGGCCTTTGGGCCTCTGGCTTTCCGGGCTGTGGAGTTGGAAGGCGGGCATCGGCCTGATCATGGGAATCGCCCTCCTCGCACTCGCGGGAATCGCGGCCCTACAGCCACGTTTGAAAGTAAATGCAATTCCGAGCCTTAAGGAGCGGGTGCTCATGCTGGGAGACGCACGTGTGCTGTCGGTGATTTGCATTACCTTCGCCACAGCCGCCGCCAGCCTGGGCCTCTTTACCTTTGTCGCTCCGATATCAGAGGGCGCGGCGAGCCCGGTGGGGCAGGCGGTTTGGGTGTGGAGCCTGGGCGGCCTGCTCGGTAGCTATGGCATCGGGCACCTCGTGGACTACAGCGGCAAGCCCCGCCTGGTGATGGCGGGAGTGATCTGCGTGCTTACGGCCGCAGTTTTCTGCATTCCGCTTCTCCGCTCCGTTCCCTATCTGAGCCTCGCCCCATTCCTGCTTTGGGGAATGGCGGGCTGGGCCACCGTGAATCCGCAGCTTCACACCTTGTTCAGTCTCCAGCCCGAGCAGAGTGCCACGCTCGCGGCACTGAACGGCTCCGCCGTTTCCCTGGGTGGGGTGCTCGGATCCTCCGCGGGGGCACTTGTGCTTTCCCTCGGGCTCACGGCCCAAAGCCTGCCTTTCGCGGCAGTTTCGGTGCTCGTCCTTGCTCTCGTTTTCCAGCTGGCCATGATCCGCACCCTACCCGAGGCGCAAGCATGCCGATGAAAACAACAGACATCCTGGTTGTGGGCGCAGGACCTGTGGGCCTGATGAGCGCCTATCTGGCGCGGCTCTGCGGTTTAGAAGTCGTGATCACCGACAAATCCGACGGGCCACTACCGGTGGGCCGGGCCGACGCTCTCAACGCGCGCACCCTCCAGCTCATGGAGCTCGGCGGGTTGTTCAAAGACCTTTATCCCATCGGCAAGCCCTGCAACACGAGCTCGGTATGGTCGGAGGGAAAGTTCATCTCCCGCCAATCCGCATGGTGGGACTCCCTCGAGGGTTGCCTCCACAAGCACTTTCTCATGCTCGGGCAGTCCCATGTGGAGAAGCTGGTCGATGCAAAGCTGAAAGAGCTGGGCGCGCCCGTTTTGCGCTCGAACGGAATCTCGAACATCGAGATCGTCGATAAAAAGCCCGTCGCCACTTTCACGAACGGCGAGAAAATCCAGGCGAAATTTCTGATCGGCGCGGACGGTTCCCGCTCCTTTGTGCGCGAGCAATTCCAGGTGCCTTTTGAGATCGTGCGGCCGCAGATCGTCTGGGCGGTGATCGATGGGATCATAGAATCCGACTTCCCGAAGGTTCCCGAGATCATCGTATTCCAGGCCGATACCTCCGACGTGGCTTGGATTCCGCGGGAAGGCGAGATCGACAGGTTCTACGTACGGATGGACACAAAGGACTTCACCATGGAAGAGGCCGTTGCGAAAATCAACCGCGCCATGAGTCCCCACTCCCTCCGATTCCAAGAAGTCGTCTGGTATTCGCAATTCTCAGTGAAAGAATCCGTGGCGAAAAGTTATCTCATCGACGACTGCGTCTTCCTAGCGGGCGACGCCTGCCACGTACACTCCGTGAATGGCGGGCAAGGGCTCAATACCGGCCTCGCCGATGCCTTCAACCTCATCTGGAAGCTGCATATGGTGCTGAAGTTAGGCGCCTCTCCTGAACTGCTGCGAACTTACGAGAGCGAGCGAAAGCCCGTAGCCCAGAGTGTGATCGAGTCTTCAGGAGCATTAGTGCGATCTACGAAATTCTCGGCTGAAGGAACGCATGCGCAGGACTACGTGAAACTCGTACAGAAGTATGCCGGCAATATCACAGGAATGGGGATTCGCTATGGCGAGGCCGGCCTTTCTGGTTCGCGTTTGTTTGATCTGGACGTTCGCAAAGGAAACTCACAGACCCGCCTCTACTCCCTCCTGGACTACTCCAGATTCACGCTCTTGCTATTCGGCGACAGCAAACCGGAACCGAATCCGCCTGGGTACATGAACGTAATCCAGATCAGCAGCGACGAGAAAAAAGGAGTGTATTGGACGCAGAATCCTCAATATACCGGAAAGGCACTATTGGTAAGGCCCGACTCCTATATTGCTGCAGTCGCGCCAATAGCTGAGGCCGCCTCCCTTTTGAACTGGAAGCTTCATGAGTAGGCCGATTGTCATCGTCGATCCATTGTCTTCGGGAGTCGAGCTTGCCCCCGCCTTCAAGGAGAGAGGAATCCCCTGCGTGGCCGTGAAAACGTTCGAGCCGCAAAGCAGCTTGGGTTACGGAACAAGGCTGCAGACGGAGGATTTCGTCGAAGTCATTCCTAAGCGGCCGGATCTCGAGGAAGTACTGCGAAAGCTCAACCCGCTCGCGATCCTTCCCGGCACGGATGCGGCCATCGCCATGGCCGAGCGCCTCTCCGCGGCGATCACGCCGAACTTCAGCAACGACCCTAAGAAATCTTCTCACAGGCTACACAAAGCCTTGATGCAGCAAGCGCTGATGGAGGCGGGCGTGCCGGCGCTGGGCACGATTTCCTCTTCTGACGAAAACGAAGTAGCCGCTTGGATCCTTGAGCGCGCCCTGAGCGATTCTCCCTTGATTGTAAAGCCCGCGAACTCCGCCGGCAGCGATAAAGTCTTTCACATTCCCGCCGGCGAAGACTGGCAGCAAGCCTTCCGCCGGGTACTGACCGAGCCCTCAAAACTCACTGGAGAGAGAAACGAAACGGCCGTGGTCCAGGAGCAGGCGATCGGAACGGAATTTGCCGTAGGCACCGTGAGCGCCAAGGGGAAACACTATCTCGCGCATCTGATCCGCTACAACAAGCTTTCGCTCGAAGACCGTAAAACGGTCTACGATTTCGTGGAATTTCTGCCTTTTACCGCGGAAACACTGGGCCCTCTCTTTGAATATGCTCAAAATGCACTCGACGCTTTAGGCATCCGCTGGGGCGCGGCCCACATTGAAATCATGCTAACGAAAAACGGCCCGCGCCTGATCGAGGCAAGCCCAAGGATGTGCGGCGGACCGGTGGTCCTCTTTGCGCGCGAGGCCAGCGGCAGCAGCCAGGCGGATAAGCTGGTCGAGATCTTTGCCGACGGCGACGTGACGACCAAGAACCTGAACTTCAAAAAGACCGTGATGCCTGTTTTCTTGAAGGCGAATGCGACGGGATTCGTTTCCAATGTGAGCGCACTCGACGGGGTGAACCAGCTGCCGACGATTTTCAAAAAATTCGTCTGGTTCAAAGAGGGCGATCGGCTTCAGCAAACGGTGGACTATCTTTCCAGCATTGGGATTGTGGCCTTGAGCGGAGAGCGAGAGAAAATTCTTCTCGACTACAAAAAGATCCGCGAGATGGAATCCCAGCTGAGGATTCAGGAAGTAAAATAAAAGCCCACGAACGGCTCCGTTCCAGGCATCTCAGGCAGGAATAGCATCCACTTGCCGCCTGCTGTCCCAGGGTAAACTAACGGTAAACGTCGTTCCGCTCTCCGGCTTGCTTTCCACCCGGATCTCTCCCCCGTGGGCTTCCGTCAGGCCTTTTGCCACGAGCAAACCAAGGCCCCAGCCAGATTTCGACGAGGTGCCTTTCGCGCGCCGGAATTGCTGAAAAAGGATGGTCTGGTCTCCGGGGGAGATGGGAGAGCCGAAATTATGCACGGAAAGCGCAACGCCTGGGCTTGTGGCGCGGGCCACGATCGTAACTGGCCTGTCCGGTGCGCCGTATTTCAAAGCGTTCCCTACCAGATTGTCGACAATCCGGCGAATCGCCCCAGCGTTCCACTGGCCCTGCAGACTTCCTTCGAGATCCAAGCGCACGCGGTCCGCCTGTTCCGCATTGAAATCGCGGGCCGCGCGCTGGAGCAGCTCGCGCAGATTACATTCGTCGAACGGGAGCGACAGTTTTTCGCCCGCACTCAGCACGCTGGCGTCCAGCACATCGTCGACCATGGAAGAAACATGCCGCAAGCGATTCACAATTCTGCTGGCATTGGTCATGGTAGATTCCCGATCCTCGGGCCTGCGCAGGATCAGCTGCGCGGCCATAAT
>DATBTF010000038.1:0-21110 GCA_036559405.1 Bdellovibrionota bacterium | reverse complement strand
TCGCATTCATTCTCACGGAAACCGCGCCTGCGCTTTCCTTAGCAGAGTTTCTCTATTTCACGGTTTCCGTATTTGCCTTCTATCGTGCAGCTTTCTTCATCCATGAACTCACCCACCAGGAACGCAGCTCCCTGCCCGGCTTTTCCTTGGCGTGGAACCTGCTGCTCGGCATTCCTACGCTTTTCCCGTCCTTCCTCTATCGTGGAGTGCATATCGATCACCACCGCCGGGCCACCTACGGAACGGACGAAGATGGCGAGTACCTTCCCTTCGGCGCTTCGCCCCTTTGGAGAAGTTTTCTCTATCTGAGCCAGACGGTGCTTCTTCCTTTCGTGGTGGTGTTCCGCTTCGGTGTGATCGCTCCGCTCTCGCTTATGCACCCCCGGCTGCGCTTCTATGTGATGACCCATTGCTCTTCCCTCAACATCCGCCTGGACACCGAACGGAAAATTCCGAAGTCAGCGCTTGAGCTGCGCAACTGGTATATCCTGGAAAGTCTCTGCGCCGCCTGGGCGCTTGTGCTGGCCTTGCTCTTCTTCGACGGCGTGCTGAGCTTGGGAACCCTTCGCCATATCTATCTGTTGATGACGTGCCTGTTCTTCGTGAACTCCGTGCGTACCCTAGTAGCGCATCGCTACCGCAATAAGAGCGGCAAAGACCTTACCTTTACCGATCAGTTCCTCGACTCCGTGAACGTGGAAGGCAATGTCCTTCTCGGCGGCCTGCTTGCCCCCGTAGGCCTGCGCTTCCATGCCCTTCACCACCTCTTCCCGTCCCTGCCCTATCACAGCCTCGCTACCGCCCATCAGCGGCTGAAGGAGCAGCTTCCTGCAGACTCGATCTACCACGAGGCCACCGAGCCGAGCTTCTGGGCGGCTTTCGCCACGCATTGGCGGAACACCCGGCAGGCTGCGAACGAAGACGAGCTAGTCCACGGCTCTTATCGCATCTGAACATGGTTTCGATCGTCGTTTACGTGCCGGAAAGCGATCTCGAAAAGGTGAAAAACGCCATGTTCAGCGCCGGCGCCGGGAAGATCGGCCATTACGACCACTGCTGCTGGCAAGTGAAGGGGGAAGGCCAGTTCCGCCCCCTGCCGGGAAGCGATCCGGCGATTGGCTCCCAGGGAAAAGTGGAAAACGTGGACGAGTGGAAGGTGGAGATGGTGTGCGAGGACAGTCTCGCACCTACAGTCATAGCGGCGATGAAGGCCGCTCACCCCTATGAGACGCCGGCCTACCTGGTCACGAAGCACCAAGCGCTTTGAGCGGACAACTCTCTTTCCGGTAGTAAACAGAAGCAAAGGCGTTTTTCAGCTCAAGGGTCCAGCAAGGATCCCGGAAGTTCTTCATCTCCTCCGGAAACCTTCCGTAGAAGCCAGACCGAAGCTCCTCCCAGACATACTTGTCGATCACCAGAATGCTAATTCGATACTGGTCGAGCAGCTTTTTAAGCGGCGGGTGCGGGTTCGGCCATGCCCAGTCACGGTGGTAGGTGAAATAGTGATGGCTGACTTGGCTGACTCCCTTGTCCGTTTCCTTGTCCAAAAGCGCTTTCACGGCCGGCTCGGAAGCAAAGGCGGAATACACCCGGGGCGCGAACATCAAGGGAGAGGTGATGCCCTTACTCCGGTTGAACTCGCGGATGCCCTGCACGGTCTGCAATAGCAGAGCAGGCTGCGATTTCTGGCTTGTCTGAAGCCAGGGAACATAGGGAAAGCCGCCGGACTTTGGCAGTAGGAAAAGTAGAAAAACGAAGAAAGCAGTAACGAGGAATAGCGCGCTTCGGGAAAACGGGCGCTGCCAGCCGCTTGCAACCCATACTGCCAGCGCAGCCATTCCGAAGAGACCGAAATCCAGGATATTCAACATAGTCGGATTCACGGTCACGCACAAAATGACCGCCTTAACGAAGAAGAGGCCGGCCATCAAGAACAAGAACGCGTGCTGAGTGACGATCCGCCGGGTCTCCTTCCACCTTTTTAGAAACAGGGCGAGCAGCAGCAGCGCGAAGGCGGCGAGGCCGTATTCCCAGCCCATCACCCCAAAGTCCACCCTGTCGTTCAAATTCAAGAACGTGTAGTGTCCTAACGCGATCGCCGGCAAGCTTTTCCCGATAAAGATTCTCAGCCGCAGAAAAAAAACTTCCAGCACCGCGCCTGGATTCACCAGCAAGGCCTCCAGTGCGTTATGCGCCCTTGGGAAGAGCAGATGTCCTTGGATGCTTGCCCGTGCGGGATCCACCGTGACCATCGTGATATTGTAATGCTGCATGAATGCTTCCCAGCCGCGGGAAAAAGGTGGGAACATCCAGATCGCCAGTACGCCCACAGCCCCCGCCCCCCACGCGAGCCAGAGAAAACGATCCGGCCTGTAAAGCCTCACAGAGTAAAGCCCGCAGAACAGCAGGAAGCAAAGGAAAGACGTCAGAACACTTTCCGGCCTGCTATATGACAAAATGAGAAGAATCACGGAAAGCAGAAGAAACTTTTTTTCCAGGGGAAGGCGAAGGCGGGAAACGAAGCAAAAAAGGCCCAGGAATAAAATCAGGTGAAAATGAATCACCTTCACAGGCTCCGCGCCATTGTATAGGGCCAGAAGCACCCACAGCCCCCCCAGCGCAGCAAGGAAAGGGCGCAGTCCGAAATTCAGCAAAAGAAGGAAAAACGCCGCCGACAACATGCTGACGATCAGGATCATGCTGGTGAAAAACAGCCCGACAGTATCTGGAACAACGAGATGCAGGACACGGTACCAAAGGGAATAGAATGGCGACCAGTCCAGCTGCAAAAGCCCGGACAGTCCATTGCCGAGATAAATAGGCTCGTCGTCGTAGTCCAGGGGAAAAGACGCCCGGACGTCTCGCAAAAAAAGACAGGCCGCAGCTAAGAGAAACGCCACCGAGATCCACAGTTCAATGCTCACGGCCTTGAGCTTAAATATACTTTTGCCCCAAAAACGCACTCTTCATCGTAGACCAATCACCCTAACCAACGCATGATGCTGCGCGGAAACATCGACTTGCTAGAGAAAAGAGCGGAGAGCCCCTATACTTTTGCCTACACGGAAGCGAGCGTAAAAGCGTATGTGCGGAGTTTTCGGAATCATCCTAAGAGAAAAGTCGAACTGGTCTCCGAAGCAGTTCCGGAAGGCCGCCGAGGAACTTTTCCTTCTCTCGGAAAGTCGCGGCCGCGACGCCGCCGGAATGGCCGTGCATGCAGGTGAAAGCGTTAGCGTGCTTCGGAGAGGCGGTAGCGCCCGCCAAATGATCCGCGACCCTCTCTTCTCGTCCGCCCTGGAGAACGCCTTCCGCGCGCCCGGAGCCCACCTAGGACTTATCGGCCACTGCCGGCTCGCGACCAACGGCTCGATGGCCATCGAAGAGAACAACCAGCCGATCATGACTGGCGAACTCGTTGGAGTGCACAACGGCATCGTCACCAACTCAATCGCGCTGCTGAACGACCAGGAAGAGCTTCCGTGGGCCGAAAGCGATACAAAAGCCCTGTTCGCACGCCTCGGGGAACATCTGGAGAAAGAGGGACAGCTACCACCTGCTTTGGCGAAGACCTATTCCGAGATTTCCGGATCCGCAAGCATCGCCGCTTTCCAGCCAGCCAGGCAGACACTCACGCTCGCTTCCAATACCGGATCCCTTTTCTTCCTCCACAATGAAAAAAGCGGCGTGCTCGCCTTCGCCTCCGAACGCAGCATCCTGGAAAAATTTAGGCGGAGGGTCCGCTTCGCCCGCTCGCTAGGCGCGATTCCCCCCATACAACTGAAAGCAGGCCAGGCACTTATCACCGACTTTGACCTGCGCGACCTCCAGCCATTCGAACTGAAAGCCGCCGGAGAGAAGGAGGCCCCGGCAAAAAAACACCCCTACGTGCTGCAGAACCTGCGGCCCAACTTACACGAACTCCGCCGCTGCACTCGCTGTGTACTTCCTCACACCTATCCTTACATCCGTTTCGACAGCGAAGGCGTGTGCAATTTCTGCCGCCGCTATCCCAAACAGGAGCCGCACGGGGAAGAGGCGTTGCTTCGCTATCTTGAAAAATTCCGTTCCAAAGACGGCAGCCCCGACTGCCTTGTGGGCCTCAGCGGGGGGCGGGACAGCAGCTACGGCCTGCATATGCTGAAAACCTGCTTTGGCATGAACCCCATCGCCTATACCTTCGACTGGGGTCTCACCACCGATACTTCCCGGCGCAACCAGGCCAAAATATGCAGCAAGCTCGGCATCGAGCATATCGTGCGCTCTCCTGACATCCAAAAGAAGCGCGCCTACATCCGCAAGAACGTGCGCGCCTTTCTCCGGCGCCCCCATTTAGGCATGGTGCCGATCTTTATGGCTGGCGATAAAGACTTCTATCAGCTCGGCCGCAAGCTCAGGCGAGATAACCAATTGCCCCTCACCGTGTTTTGTTGCGGGCACTCGCTCGAGCAGCGCGACTTCATGACCGGCTTCTGTGGCCTGGACGAGGACATCCGCAACAATAAGCGCCTCTACGAGTTTTCCCTCAGCGGCAAGGCGCGGCTGGCCGCCTTCTACTCCATGCAGTTTCTGCGGAATCCTGCCTATCTGAATGCGTCGTTCTTCGAGAGCATCCGCTCCTTTGCTTACAGCTTCCTGCTCAAGGACGACTTCCTCTATTTGTACGAATATCTCCCCTGGGACGAGGCACAGATTGAGAAAACCCTGCGCGAGGAATATGACTGGGAGGCCGATGCCCGTTACGGCAGGAACCAGTGGCGGATGGGCGATGGCCAGACGGCCTTCACCAACTACATCTACCATTCCGTGGCAGGCTTTTCGGAGTTCGACAATTTCCGCTCGAACCAGATCCGCGAAGGCATGATCAGCCGCGAGGACGCCCTAAATCTCATCGCCCGCGACAACGAGCCCAAATGGGGTCCGCTGCTCTCTTTCAGCCAGGCGGTGGGCATCAACCTCGACGAAACCCTGCGCGCGATCAACAACATCCCCAAGCTCTACTAGAAGCCCCGCAGCATGCCTTTTTTTCAACGCCCATCCATGGTACGGCTAAGCCTCGCATCCCCATTGCCCGGAGGCCCCAAAGATGATGAATTACGCCAAGATCCAAGAAGTTCTGGGAAAGGACTCTTCCTCTCTGCTCGGCTTCAAAAATCCCAAGGTGAGCAAAGACCAGCTCCATCTCCCGGGCTCCGACTGGGTGGAGCGGATCTTCAGGGACAGTGACCGCTCGCCCCAGGTGCTGCGCTCCCTCCAGGCCATGTATGGTGCCGGACGCCTCGCCAATACGGGCTATCTCTCGATCCTCCCGGTGGACCAAGGCATCGAGCACTCCGCCGGCGCCTCCTTCGCTCCGAATCCGGCCTACTTCGATCCCGAAAATATCGTGAAGCTCGCCATCGAAGGTGGCTGCAATGCCGTGGCCACCACCTTCGGCAACCTTGGCATCCTCTCGCGTAAATACGCGCACAAAATCCCCTTCATGGTGAAGATCAACCATAACGAGCTGCTCACCTACCCCAACAAGGCCGATCAGGTGATGTTCGGCTCCGTGCGCGAGGCCTGGAACTTAGGCGCGGCCGCCGTGGGCGCCACCATTTATTTCGGATCCGACCAAAGCTCTCGCCAGATCGTAGAAGTTTCGGAAGCCTTCCAGCAAGCGCACGAGCTGGGCATGGCCACTGTTCTTTGGTGCTACACCCGCAACAATGCCTTCAAAGCAGAAGGCAAAGACTACCACACCGCCGCCGACCTCACCGGCCAGGCGAATCACTTGGGCGCCACGATCGAGGCGGATATCTTGAAACAAAAACTCCCCAACCTGAATGGTGGCTATAAAGCTCTGAACATGGGCAAAAGTTCCTACGGCAAGCTGGATGAGAAAATGTACACCCAGCTTTCCTCCGACCATCCGATCGACCTCACCCGCTACCAAGTGCTCAACGGCTATATGGGCCGCATCGGTCTGATCAACTCGGGCGGCGCGTCCGGTGCGAACGATCTGGAAGAAGCGGTTTCCACGGCCGTGATCAATAAACGCGCGGGCGGCATGGGCCTGATCTCCGGCCGCAAGGCCTTCCAGAAGCCCATGAAAGAAGGCGTGGCGCTCTTAAATGCGATCCAGGATGTGTATCTCTGCAAAGAAGTGACAATTGCCTAAGAGCGGATAAAAACCATATTCCAGCAGCGGTCGCCGCGCTCCAGATACTTCTTCTCGAAGTGCGAGCGCGGAGCGCTGTTACGGTCGATCTCCCGGCACTCCACGAGCTTCAATCCCCACTGCTCGCGCATCTCGCTCAGCGCCTCGCGCATATAGAACTCTTCGTTCGTCGCAAGCGTGAGCGTGCCCCCCCGCTTCAGGGTGGCCCGCAGGAACGAGAAGAAGGGCATGCTGTGGAAACGCTGGTTCTTCTGGCTCTCCTTCGGATAAGGATTCGGGTAGAGCAGGAAGTAGCGGTCCACCGACTCCGGCGCGAAGCCGTGCGAGATCCAGGCCACCGCATCTCCATGAATGGCGAAAAGATTGGGCAGCTCAGGATGGTTACGGATCCGGCCTTCGAATCGGGCGAATTTGGCTGAAGTGCGCTCGAAAGCGATGATCTGGCGGTCGGGGTTCATCCGCGCATAACGGAGCGGATGAAATCCCACGCCACAGCCGATTTCCACGTCGAGCGGACGGTCGGGGTCGACCGGCAGCTTGCGGAAGTCCGGGGGCATGGGAACCTTGCGGGGCTCGAAATGCCGCATCGGGTGGGCTTTGAGACCGGATGTCAGTGTTTGCGTCTGCATCATAGAGGAATCTTTTCCCGCCTAGAGTAAAAACGCAAGCGGCGAAAACAGCGGAACTTTTACATAGGCATAGCCGGAAAGCCGCGCCCCTCAAGGGCCTCCGTGCAAGCTCGCCTCTAACGCCTCGATTATCCTGGGGTATCGAAACGAAAAACCTTCCGCAATCAGACGACCCGGCTCAACCCGCTGGCTTCCAAGCAGCATTTCCGCCATCTCGCCCAAGGCCAGCTTCAGCGCAAAAGCGGGCACGGGCAGAACTGCAGGGCGATGCAAGGCCCGGCCCAATGCCCGGGTGAATTCGCGATTGGTCACGGGCGCCGGCGCCACGGCATTGTAGACTCCGCTTGCGCCCACTGTGTCCAGGGCGAAGAGCAGCGCCCTCACCAGATCGTCGATATGGATCCAGCTCAGCCACTGCCGCCCGTTTCCGAGACGGCCGCCCAAGCCCAAACGGAAGGCTGGAAGCATTTTCGCCAGCGCTCCCCCCTGCTCTCCCAGCACCATGCCGAACCGGAAGATCACCACGCGTTCCGCGCCCATGGTGCCCGCCGCCTCGCGGGCTATCCGTTCCCACGCCTGGCAGACGTCCGCAAGGAAGCCTTGTCCCGCGGCGGAACTCTCGCCGAGCAACTCGTCTCCCCTGTCACCATAGAAGCCCACTGCGGAAGCGGAGAGAAATACCTTACGCCCCCCCGAGCGGGAAAGCTCCGTGCCGAGTTTCTGTGCGCCACCGATCCGACTCTCGAAAATTTTCTGCCTCGCCTGCGATGTCCAGCGCTGGGCCACCGTCTCTCCCGCCAGATGCACCACCGCATCCACGTCCCCAAGCTCGCCCAGCTGTTCCCAGGTACAGGCCTTGGAAACGAAGGAAAGCGCCTGCGCTTCACGTGGAGAACGGGAAACGGCGAGCACCCGGTCGCCCCGGGCATGCAAGGCGTGCCCCAGCCTGCGGCCCACAAAGCCAGTGGCTCCGGTCAAAAGAATCCGCCGGCCACCCGGCAAAGCTAGTGCCCACCCTTTGTGGTTTGCGGGTCAAGGGCGTCGCGCAGTCCGTCGCCGAGGAAGTTGAAGGCGAGGATGGTGAAGAAAAGAACCGCACCGGGAAAGACGATCAGATACGGATACGTGCGGTAGGCCCGCCAGCCTTCGTTCGCAAGCGTGCCCCAGCTGGCGTAAGGGGGCTCAAGACCCAGGCCCACGAAGCTCAGAAAGCTTTCGGCGAGAATATTCTGAGGGATGTCGAAAGTTAAGTTTACGATCACGGGTCCGAGGATATTGGGAAGGATGTGCTGGAACAAGATGCGATGGCGCCGCACCCCGAGCGAGCGCGCCGCCTCCACGTAGGTCATCTCTTTTGCCTGCAGCACCTGGCCGCGCACCAAGCGCGCGCCGCCGATCCAGCCGGTGATCCCGAGCGCAAGGAAGATGCCCACCGGCCCCCGCCCCACCACCAGCATAATCAGCACCGTCACCAGGATGGACGGCAAGGCGTTTAAGATGTCCGCCATGCGCATCATTACCGTATCCAGCTTGCCGCCCACGTAACCCGAGGTGGAGCCATAAATCGTTCCGATCACCAGCGAAAATATGGCCGTAAAAAAACCCACCGACAGCGAGATCCGCGCGCCGTAGATGATGCGCGAGAAAAGATCGCGGCCCAAGGAGTCGGTGCCGAACCAGTAGGTGCCGTTCGGGAACTGCAGGGCCATCTCGGCGTTCTGGTCGAAGTAAGTGAAGCGGGTGACAAAAGGAGCCGCGATCGCGACAAGAGAAAGGAAGGTGAGAAAAACAAGGCTCACCATCGCCAGGCGGTGGCGTTTCAATCGTTTCCAGGCGTCTCCGTATAGTCCCTGCACTCTAACCTCAAGAAATCCGGATGCGCGGATCGATCAGCGCATAGCACAGATCCACGACCAGATTGGCGGCCACCAGTACGAATCCGTAGACCATGGTCACGCCCATGATCAGCGGATAGTCGCGGTTTGTAACGGCATCGATAAAATACTTGCCCATGCCGGGAATGGCGTAGATGTACTCGATGACAAAGGTTCCGGTGAGCACAAACGCAGCCAAAGGCCCGAGCAATGTTACCACCGGAATCAAGGAATTCCTCAGCGCATGCTTGAGCACCACCACACCCTCGGTCAGGCCCTTCGCCCTCGCCGTGCGCACATAGTCGGAACGGATGCTCTCGAGCAGAGCGGCACGGGTAAGCCTCGCGATCAGGGAAGCGGGCCGCGACCCCAGCGTGATCACGGGCAGAATCTTGGTGGTCCAGTCCTCCCAGGTGGCAGGCGGCAGCCAGTGCAGCCGGAGCGAAAAAACATAGATGAGGATCGCGCCCACGAAATAGCTCGGCAAACTGATGCCGGCCACAGCGAGGAACATTGCCGAGAAATCGATCCAGGTATTCTGTTTATAAGCCGAGAGTATTCCCAGCGGCAAACCGATCAGCACGGAAAGCAGAAGTGAGTAGACTCCCAGCTCCACGCTGGTGGGCAGGGTTTCCGAGATGATCTCAGTCACATCGCGCCCCTCATATTTGAAGCTCGGCCCGAAGTCGAAGGTGGCCATGCCGCTCAGGTAGCTTAGGTACTGGCGATAGAGTGGCTTATCGAGACCGAACTTGGCTTCGACATTGGCTTTGATCTCCGGCGGCAGAGCTTTTTCCGAGTCGAAAGGACCTCCGGGAACGATGCGCAGGAGAAAAAACGTGAGCGTGGCGAGCACGAAGAGCGTGCCCAAAATGATCAGCAGACGTCGAAGCAGAAATTGCGCCATCCCTATTCCTTCCGCTTAAGACCCTTCTCGGCTGTTACGCAGCCGCCGCAGCATACCACTCCCCACCCCACTGAAGCTACGCCAGCCGCTATCGGTGAACTCGACGTTCTGGAAATACCATTTGTCGAGCACGTTCAGGTGCACTCCCTTGAGGTTGGAGCGCACCAGGGCCTGGTGGCTGCTGAGGAAAAGAGGCATGAGCACCGCCTCGTTCTCCAGGAGCAGCTTCTGCGCCTCGAGATAGTAACGCTTCCGGCTGCCTTCGTCTCCCGTGATCACGGCTTTTTCCACCAGCTCGTCGTAAGCCGCATTCTTCCAGCCCATATAATTGTTTTCACTCGAAGACGTGAAAATGTTCATGAAGGAATGGGGGTCGGGATAGTCGGCGACCCAGCCCACCAGCAGCAGATGCGGCAGGTTTTCCGCCCGGGGACGCCCCGGGCTCGAAAGGAGCGCCAGGAACTTCTGGAAGTCCCGGCTCTCGTTCTGCTCGAGCTTGGCCTTCACGCCGAGCTTTTCCGCCATCGTGCGCTGCATGGACTGGAAGACGAGGTTCCAGGTGTCGCTGCCGGTGAAGCGCAAGACCAGCGACTTCGCGGGAAACCCCGGCGCCTCCTTGCCTTCGGCAGACACTCCCAGCTCCGGCGCGTGCCCTAGCAGCCCGGGCGGGATCCAGCTCGAGACAGGGGTCTGCGCGCCCTCGAAGAAAGCCGCCAGCTCTGGCCGGTTCATGGCCTGGATAAAGGCGCGGCGGTTCTTCGCGGAATCGAAGGGGGGCCGGTGGATATTGAACAGGAGGTAGTTCACGGCGAGTTTCGAGCCAGACCGATAGTCCGGATGCGACTGCAGGCGGCGCGAATAGGAGGGCGGCAGATCGCGGGGGATGACGTCGAGCTCCCCGTTTTCGAAAAATGTAAACGCCGTCAGCGGCTCGCCCACGAGCCGGCAGATCACCGTACCAATCTTGGGCGGGGATCCGTGGTAGCTGGGATACGCCTTAAGCACGATCCGCTCTCCCTGGCTCCACTCGGCGATTTTATAAGGGCCGAGAGTCACCAAGTGCGCGGGATCCATCCACTGCTCGCCGAATTTTCTGATCAGATCTTTGCGGATGGGAAACGTGCTTGGCGAAGCTACGAGATGGAGAAAGTAAGGAACCGGGCGGCGCAGCCGTACCTCCAGCGTATAGGGACCGATCGCCCGCACGCCCACGGAGCCGAAGCTTTTCAGCTTTCCGGAAGCGAAGGCCGCGGCGTTTTCAATTTCAAAAAGCTGGTAGGAATTGGTGCTGGCCGTACGTGGGTCGAGCAGGCGCTGCCAGGAATCCACGAAATGCTTTGCCTCGAGCTCCACCCCATCGGACCAGTACACGCCCTGCCGCAGATGGAAACGATAGAGCCGACCGCCCTCGGATACCGACCAGGAGAACGCCAGGGCCGGCATGGGCCGGATCAGATCGGATCCCGAGCTGTGAAGGGAATCCGCATAGCTGGTGAGTCCTTCCATCACATTGTCGAGCAGGATGCCGGAGGTGATGTCGATGCTGCGGTTCCAGTCGAGCTGCACGGCCTCGTTCCCGAGGTTGAACTGCAGCGGGCGGTCCGCCCCCGAGCAGGACACCAGAAGAAACGAGATAAGAGCAAGAGCTCGTTTCCACCTCATACCCAGGTCTCCCCCTGCCGCTTCGGCAAGGTTTTGGGGCGGGCAATATTTCCCCATGAGGGATCGAGTTCTGGCGCTTCCAGCAGGCCGAGGTCACCGAAGATCGGCATCAGCGCGCACAGCAGGGCATCGAACGCGGCCAGATCCTTGGCGATCGCTACGAGATCCGTCATGTACAGAACGATCTGAGGCAGCGCTGGGAACTCAGGTTTAGCCGTAAGTTTGTTCAGGATCGTAAAGCGGTTCTCCGCTCCGTGCTCCATCTCCCGGCAACGCCGCAGCTCGCGCACGCTGATCCCGTACCAGGGCGCGATACCCACGAGAGCATAGCGCGGGCTCACCTCCAGAAGACTTTTGCAATCCAGATGCCTCCGCAGGTAGCTCATCCGCGCCGTAAGCGGCGCACGCCCGGAGCCGAACGCCTCTTCGGCGGGGATCGGCAAGGGAGCGTCGTCCTGCCACCTCCCGCGCATCAGCAGATCCACGGGACGATGCGTATAGGGGGGCGGAAACTTGGCCTTGCTCCAGCGGCGGCGCTCGCTCTCCTCGCGCATCCAGCGCACGCTTTCTTTGGTGCAATTTGAGCTGCCCGGGCATTCGTCGACTTCACAAATCAGACAGGGAGGGAAGGTCAGGGGCGCGTCCACGCCGATTTTCCCGGGGGACAGGGAATTCACCGTGCGGATCAGCACCTCGTCGGCGGTTTCTTCGCGGGAGCCGTGCAGATGGGCGCGGCTCTCCACCAGAAAAATTTTTTTGTCCTTGTGAGAATATTCCAGGCAAAGAACAGCGGTGCGACGGCTGCCGCCGAGCTCGAGGCCGAGGTAGCGCTGGGATGGCTCCTGCGCGCTCATCGATCCTTTTCCTAGTACGAGCTAACGCTTAGGCCGTCGGAATCCACGTGGAAATCGAGAACCTTGGTTTCGCGCTCACGGAGTTTCTTGATCAACGGATACTTATCCGTTGGGTTGGTCCAGAACATCAGGCAGCCGCCGCCGCCCGCGCCGCAAACCTTCGCGGCCTTGGCACCGTTCGCCTTGCCGTACTCGATCAGCTCGGCCACTTCTTCCGGAACCACGCCAGGAGCCAGCTTTTTCCGGTTCTCCATCTCGTATTCGATGGCCTTTGCGGCGTCGTCGTAGCGGCCCGTCTTGAGAGCCATCTCGAGCTCCATCGTGGCTTCCTGGATGGCGTGCATCCGGCTTTGCACATCTTTGCTGCCGTCGAGATAGTCTTTCATCACCTGCCAGTTGTTGATCCCGGAGTTGCGGCTCTTGCCGCTATCCACCAGCACCAGACGCGATTCGATCTGGTGGGCGAGAATATGCGAGTGGCGCAGCAGGCTGTCGCCCGTGATCTCGAGCAGCACCGAGTTCAGGCCGCCGTACATGGCGGGATAATAATCTTGCGTACCCGCGGGAATCCGCAGCACCTGGGTTTCCACGTTGCGCGCGATCGCGACCAACTCCTCGCGGGAGTAGCGACCACCGATCAGCGAGTTGAAAGCCCCACACAAAGCAATGTTCAGCGCTGAAGAGCCGCCCAGGCCCGAGCCCGCGGGAGCGGCGCAGGAGGTGGTGATCTTCAGACCGCCTTGCGGGCGGAAAAACGCGAGGAGGCGCAAAATCAGCTCCAGCGGATGGCCGGGCTCGATCTCGTCGGCATAGTCGATCGAGGGCAGGCGGTGGGAGGTTTCCTGGTCGTCGGAGCGGATCTCGATAGCGTTACCGCCCACCTGCTCCATCTTCACCTTGGCGCGCAGGTCGATCGCGATGTTCACGGTGCGGGCGTTGGGGTGAAAAAGATAAAGGGGCCAGATGTCGATGGTGCCGCCGGCAAGATCGATCCTTGTGGGCGCGCTGCTATTCACTAACATTTTACTCTCCAGTCCCGCGAAGCGGGAATTTATAGGGGACGTTCTACTGCCCCGATATAGGAGAGCCCGCGATACCTGTCTTGGTGATCGATGCCGTAGCCGACCACATACTCGTCGCCGATCTGGAAGCCCACGAAATCGATTTCGTAGGGCGTGCGCAGGGTATGGGGTTTCAGGAAGAGAGTGCAGACCTTCAGGCTCGCCGGTTTGCGGGCCTCAAGAGTGCGCATCAGGTACTGGATAGTCGTACCGGAATCAATGACATCCTCCACGAGCAGCACATGCTTGCCGGCCACGGAGGCAGCCAGGTCGAGGGTGATCTTCACCTCGCCAGACTGCTTGGGACGGTTGCTGTAGCTGGTTACGCTGAGGAAATCACAGCTCATCGGCAGGTCGACGCCACGGATCAGATCCGAGAAAAACACGAAGGAGCCCTTGAGCACGCATACGGCCACGAAGGGTTCTTTGCCTTGGTAGTGTTCCTCGACCTCTCTCGCCAGTTCCGCCACCCGGGAACGGAGGCGTTCCTCCGGAATCAGGCAGCGGGGATTGTCTGGGCGTTCGATCGCCATCGATCTTCCTTACTTCTTGCAGAGTCTCCCGACTCGGCGGCTACGGCCGGACTCTCCGGCCATGAAAAACTTCTAGTTTCACGCATTTATCCGCATTCCCTAAAGGAAGGCGGCATCATACATAGGCGTTGTTCATTAGTTCGCCAAACCCACCGCCTCCAGGAACGATGTACTGTTCCTCGTTGAGGCCCCGTTCTAATTCCCATTTTTCTCCGGGACGGGTGGACAGGATGTCCGGCGGCGACAAACCTCGGTCCAAACGTAGCGCATAAATAACCAAATCGGAATGCCGCTTTTGCACATTCCTCAGATATTCGGGCGTTACAATGAGATGCAGTGCAATATACTTCCGAGCTCTACCACTAGGAATCGTGCCGTTGAAAGCCCCTTTGTAGAGGTCGAGCGCCTGGTTGATGGTGCTGCCGGTGGCGCCCATCGGATCGGGGATCAGAACCATCGCCCCCTCCACTCCCCCGCCGATCTTGCAGCCACCGCTGGCGGCTCCGATCACCTGATGATTTTCGTTCGTCTGGCGACTCATCAGCAGATGGTCCTGGCGAACCACGTCGGGGTTCAGGAGATAATTCAAATTCTCGTAGCAGAGATGGGAGGGAAAGGTGCCCGCCCTGGCCAGGTCCACGCAGACCGTGGGCTGGTCTCTCTCCACCAACTCCGCCGTAAAGGCTCCTTCCGGATGCTTGGCTGCCATCCGCGTGGTCACCCGGCCCGGTTTGCGCGGAAACTCCTGGGCAATCACCGTACGCAGCAATCCCTCGTAGAGAATTCTGATGATCGCATTGAAGGCTGGCTGCTTGGTCTCGGGAGAGCAGAGGAGGGCCAGATAGGAAAAGAGCCCGGGATCTGAAAGCAAATGGACATTAGCGCCGTAGCGATGCTCTAGCTCGGAGGGGTGGTACTTTTGTCCGAGATAAAGCTTGTCCATGATCTTATTCCCTCTCAAATCAGTGACTGCGCTCCGGCAGAGGTCACGAACTCTCGCCGGGGTGCCCTCCCCATCCGGGCTTCGGGCTCCGGATGATGGTGGGCACGGCAGCGGGCCTCATAAGAATCCTGGGCACCGAGCTGCACGGTTTCTTCAGAACTGGAAATGCGCTGCGAACGGGTGGCGGGCGAGCCGCAGACCACGCAAATGGCAGAAAGCTTGGTCACCTGCTCAGCCGTAGCGAGAAGGGACGGAATGGGACCGAAGGGACGACCCTTGAAGTCCATGTCGAGGCCGGCGACGACCACGCGGATACCGCGCATGGCAAGACGATCTACCACCTCGATCAGGCCGTTGTCGAAAAACTGCGCTTCGTCGATGCCTACCACGCGGGTGCTGTCTTCCAAGCGAGCGAGGATTTCGGTGCTGTCCTGCACGGGCACGCTTTCGATACGATTGGCGTTGTGCGAGGCCACGAACTCCTTGCCGTAGCGGTCGTCCATGGCGGGCTTGAACACCTGAAGCTTCTGGCGCGCGATCTGGGCGCGCATCATCCGGCGAATCAGCTCCTCGGTCTTGCCGCTGAACATGCAGCCGCAGATCACTTCCACCCAACCGTAATGACTATTGGTCTCACGCATAGAATTTCCCCCTCGAACGAAGGTAGTGAGGGGGATTTTCTTTTTCCATTAAAATTTTAGGGGAACAAAAAAATTCCGTGAGACGTCCACATTTTGTCCACAGTTGGCGTGGCGCTTCCAAGACTGGAAAATAGGAAAAGCGCTTAAATCTGCCCGAGTTCCCGCAGCTTTACGTATTTGCTCTTCACCATCTGGAAGAGCGAGAAGCCTTGCTTGGCGAGATCGGCAGCCGAGCCCTTGCCCGCGCCTGCGGCAGGACCGCGGCCATCGGCCCCTGCCTTGGAGACATCGCCCTTGGCGGCATCGGCCCCGGGCGGGCCTTTCAACGCGGCAGCCACGATGTCTTCGCCGCTATCGCCCGAGCTCTTGAGACCGAGCACGGACTTGCCGCCGCCGGGGTTCACTTCATTGCCGTTGCCTTCGGGATGGAGATCGGCGGAGGCGATGCCTTTTTCGGAAGATTTATTGGACCCCAGGGAACTTGCGCCGCTTCCGCTGCCGAATCCGCCCCCACTATGGCTGGTGAGCCCGGATCCGGGACCAAAGCCTGCGGCTCCGTTTTGGCCGCCGGCGCCTGTGCGCGAATACTCAGGGCCCGAACCGCCTCCCGAGCCGGCGCCCGCGGGAGAGGATCCCGAGATCAATGAGGCAGGGCCAGGCGGGATCATGGAAACGCCGCCGGGATTGACGTCCGCACCGATTTCCGCAGTTTTCGGGTCCTCACCAAAGTTCATGCTGTCCACCTTGGCGGTTTCTGCTTCTTTCTTATCCTCGTCCTTGGGCTTGTCCGTAAGTTCGCTCTCAAATGGCGGCTTATCTTCCGGCTTCTCGTCCTTCTTTTTCTTTTCAGGCGGAGGGGGCGGAGGCGGGATGGAAGGCATCTTGCCTTCGTTTTTGTTAGAATCCTGGCACTTCTGGCCCATCTGCGCGCCTTCGGCGGCGCGGGCGGCGTTTTCGGCGGCGGCTTTGGCGCCGGCTGCTTTGGCACCCTGAGAAGCGGGCCCGCCTGTACCATTTTTCTGAGCCGCACACTTCTGTGCCGAGGCGGCGCACTTCTCCATGGCTGGCGGCACAGGCTGGCCATCTTGCTGGCGCGCATTGTTCGCATCCTGGCCCGCGCACATGCTGGCGGCGTTCGGTGCCTGTGCACCGTTCGCACCTTGGAGTCCGTTTGCAGCATTGCCCGCGTTTGCAGCATCTTGGGCGCCCTTGGCGGCATCGGCGGCGTCTTTGGCGCCGGCGCCCTGGCAGGTTGATTGTGCCTGGGCGCAATCAGTCTGCGCCTGGGTGCAGGCCGAGATGCAATTGGGGTCAGGCGCTCCCGTCTTTGGATCGTTAGGACAGGCACCCGGATTCGGCTGGGACGACTGCATCGGGCAAGCTTCACTCAGCATCGCGTGAGCGCCAGGGGAGACAAAAAGCATTGCAGCGACCATCAGGCCGCTGCAAAGAATTGTTCTGAATGTCCCCCTGAGTCCCATCTTCCCCTCTTAAATATGCCCGCTGCGTTTGAGCTCCGAATAACGGTACTTCACCATCTTGAATAGAGTAAAGCCCGCATCATCCTCTTCCGGCGCGGCCTCGTCACCGGTCGCCTTGTCGGTGCTGATGGCGACATCGCTATTGAAACTCGACGCAGCCGAAGCATCGAGAGTCGAGTCAGACTCGCCCCCGCTCTTGCTGCCTTTCGGAGCGCCTAGGCGTCCGCCACCGGAGCCGTTGATCTCGTACGGGTTGTTGCCCGGTTCCGGCTTCGGCAGATCAGCAGCCGAGGTGGCTTTGTCGAGACTGTTGCCCGAACCACCGCCGCCACCGCCCACACCGCTGCCCATCATCGAAGCTCCGCTGGTGTTCATCGGCGATCCGCCGCCGCTATCCGTGGATGGATTAAAGCCACCCGAGCCCCCGTGCCAGCCAGGCATGCCGGCGGCCCCTAAAGCCGCCGTGGCCGGCGCAATGGAATCCTTGCTTCCAGCGGCATTGTCCGCGCCGAAAGTGGAACCGCTGGGGAAACGCTCTTCGTCGAGCTTCGACGTGGTCTCCTCGGCAGGGGCTGTGCTGGTATCAGTGTTCTGCGTCAGGCCACTATCGTTCTGCGGATACTGGGCCGGATTCTCGGGAGGCGGTTTATCGTCGCCGCCACCGGGAGGAGGCGGGGGAGGAGGGCCACCGCCGCCGCCGCCGCCTTCCTTCTTGGCGTCGTCGCCGCCGCCGCCGCCTTCCTTCTTGGCGTTGTCGCCGTTTTTGTCGGACTGCTTGCCGGCCTCTTTCGCCTTCTCCCCGTTTTTATCTGCGGTCTTCTGGGCATCTTTGCCCGCGTCTTCGCATTTTTTGGCTTCTTTTTCGCCGGCCTGCTGGGCATCGCCCTTACAGGCAGCCCGGATGCTCGAGGCACAGCCGGTCGCTTCGCCCGCGGCACCCGAGCTCACGGCCTGCGCGTCTTTCAGGCATTTTTCGCCTTTGGCATCCGTGTCTCTGCCGTTCTCCATTGTCGGAGCTTGGCCCGCAAAGGCCGGCTTGCAGGCAATCGAATCCAGCCAGGTGAGAAAGCGCAGGGAACGACCGGCATCCGTAACGGACTGCTGAATGGCCCCGCTGCAACCCTGCTGAAGGGCCTTGCAGGTCGCGCGTTTAGATTCGTATTTCTTGGCCGAGCCGCCTTTTTCCTTTTTCACTGCGGCCTTGCAGGCATTACATGCTTCGGTATCGCCGCAACTTGGTTCGCTGAGTTTCTCCATCTGGGCCGGGCAGCCTGTGTCATCAGCCCCGGCGAGCAAAGGCATCCCAAACGCCACCAGCGCTAGTGCAAAAAACCAAGATTGCCTCAATCGAACGTTCATATCCCCATCCACACCGGCCTAATAGCCGGTCCCCAAGACCCTAAATTCGTCCCGCGCCTTTCAGCGAGCTGTACTTGCGTTTCACCTGCTTGAAGAGCGTCTCGCCGTCGGCCGCCACATCGCCTCCCGCCATCTCGCTCGCGGGCTCGCGATTGCCCAGGTCTTCCAATTTCGCGGCTTCTTCCGTTTTCGGTGTCTCTTCGAGATCAGATAGATCCGCCTTGCTGGGCTTGAGGCCCATCATCGGACGGCCCGAACCCGGGTTGATGGCATACGCGGCATCGCCGGCGCCCGTGCCAGCACCGCCACCGGCTGCCATCGCATCGCCCATGCGCGAAGATCCAGTGCTGTTGAAGGAACCACCGCCTGCGCCACCCTTGCTGCCACCGCCTGTGGCGCCCACGGAAGCGGACTCGCCGCCAGGGCCGAAGGCGCTCGCGCCCGTAAAGTTATTTTTTCCATTGCTGGACGAATTGCCCGAACTGTTGGCGCTACCCACACCGGCATTCTCGGTGTGCACACCATTGGCACCCGCACCAGCCAGATTGCTGAAGGCGATCCCCGACTGCGCCGCCGGATCTCCCGTAGTGGAAGTGCCAGCGCCCAGATCCGATTTCGAAGCTTCCGCGATCTGCAGCCCTGGATCACTCACGCCGCTGCCCAGATCAGAGTTCGGAGTGGGCGCGGTAGCACCGGAGGGCCCTCCGCCCTTGGGCATCAGGCCCTGGGCCATGCCCAGCCCTTTGCTGGCGGCGTCCATCAGCTTGCTGAGATCGCCCATGCCTTCGCTATTGCTGTTCTTATCCTGGGCGTAGGAGCCAGTTTTGTTGGCCGCATCCTGGCAAGCCTGCGACATCTTGTCGGCGTTCTCACGGTCAGGAGCGAACAGGCTGTTACAGGCGTTGTCCACCTCTTGTTGGCACTTCTGGAACTGGGTCTGGCCGGCCGTCGCGTTCTTCCCACGCGCCGCCTCGGTATTGCTGCCGACCGTTGTATTGCCCTGGTCACCCCGGAAAGACGAAAGGTTAGACGAGCCCACGCCTCCTACGGCCTTGCCCACACCAGCTTGCCCGGTGTTCGCCAGGGCGCTGTCGTTAGCCACGGTTTGGCGGGCGACCTTGGCAAAATCTTTCTTCCATTTATCCACCACCTGCTTGCAGCTGTTGCAGGCGTTGAGGGCGCCCGGCGTGGTCTCGTACTGAGGTGAACTGCACGTCACGTTGACCTGCTGCACCGCCTTGTCGGAAGGCGCGAGCGCCGTGGCCAGCGTAGGCCCGCTGAGCCCGAAGGCCGTTCCCGGAAGCAACATAGCCGCGAAAAGTGCGGCAACCAGAGTTCCATGGCTTTTCTTATAGTCCGTTCGCATTGCTCACTCCCTTCGGAATCCCATCCGGGTCATATCCGAATATCATCTTGCTTCTTTCGCGGTACTTGGCGTGCACCACTTGGAAGATCGTTAGATCCGTAATCCCGTTCTGCCGGTCTTTAAGTTCTTTGGCCGCCAGTGCCGCCTGCACATCGGGGCTCACGCTCAGATTTTCCTGACCTTCAGAGGCGGGCTGTTCGAGGCTTTCGAGTTCCGATTCCTTCGCAAGGCTGCGTTTCAAGGCGGAGGGATTCCGCGAACCACCGGCATTCATCGCATAGGCCGAGTCCCCGGTCCCCAGCTTGCCGGCGAGCTCCTTCTCCGCCAACCCCAAGGACGTACGAGAGAGCGCGTTGCCCTTCTCGGAATCCGTCATCGCTTTCGCTCCATTGGTGGCTTTATTCATGTCGTCGTTCGACAGGGCATTGCGCGGAGCCGCGCCCAGAAGTTTGCGGGGATCCTCGCCGCCCAACACAGAGTCCGCGAACTTATCCCGCGGGATGCCGAACTTGGCCTCGAACTGGCTCATGATGTCGTTCGCATTGCCGCTGCGGAGCAAGGAGGGATCGATCTTGATCATCTCCGAAGCCCGCCCCGAAACGTCCAGGCCGCTCATTCCGGCCACGTTATCGCTATCGGGAGTGGGGCTCGTGCCCGCGCCACCTGTCCCGGGATAGCTGCTCATGCCGTTCATATTGCCAGCGCTGTTCGCGGCGTTCTTGCTCGCCTGGTTGGCGGCCTTCAATCCCATGATCCCGTTCATCAGCATCAGGCCACCGGTCACGAGTGCGATCATCGCGTCGATGCAGCCGCCCAAAGCCTGGGCGGGAGGAGGCGCGAAAAAGTCATAAACGGCGGTGCCCGGCAGGCGCAGCTTGCGGCAGTTGCCGGCCTCATCGGGAAACCGCAGCTTCCAGAAGTCCAGCGAGCGCTGCAGCGGCTTGGTGATGTCGCTCGCGCCTTTCTGTGCAGCATTGTCGAGACCCTGCTTCGTGCCTTGGGATGCCGCGCCCGAACCGTTCACGCAGCCGGTGGAGCAGCAGGCAAGTTCCTGAGCGCCCTTGGCCATATACAGCCCGCCCGCGGCCATCGAAAGCACACTCATCACCTTGGAAAGATTTGCAGCAGTGTTATTGGTGCTGGCAGCCGCCCCGTGGGCACCATTCTGTCCACTACCGTTGGAAATCGGAGAAGTGAAACCCGGGCCCGAGAAGCCGGCGCCCCCAGCCGTAAACGGCGTAAGCGCAAGCGAGAGCGCGAGCAAATGAATGGAAGATTTCGACAGGCCTAAGGCCATAGTCCCCCTTACCCAAAGTCCCTAGAGCGGGTCCTTGAATATCCTAGGCTTTTTATCGTCTATTTGGAGAAAGAACTTGACTAATGAAGTTTTCTTAAGGGATTCTGAACAGTTATAGCGACTTTTCGGGGAAAATTCTTCTGAAAACAGGGGCCTAGAGGTCGTCGCCTTCGGCCCCGCTCTTCCGCTCAATCATGCCCTTATCGAACAGCAAAAAGGTGCGAATAAAGGGGTCGAGCGCACCGTTCAGCACATCCGCCGTCTGTGAGGTCACCTCGCCCGTGCGATGGTCCTTCACCATCTGATAGGGATGCAGCACGTACGAGCGGATCTGCGAGCCCCACTC
>DATBTF010000037.1:0-48843 GCA_036559405.1 Bdellovibrionota bacterium | reverse complement strand
GATCGAGGTGAAGCCGGGGATGGTGTTGATCTCGTTGAAAAAGAACGTGCCGCTTTTACGGTCGAGAAAGAAATCGATCCGCGCCATTCCCGCGCACTCGAGCGCCACAAAGACATCGGCGGCGAGGCCTTGCGCGCGCAGCACGTCTTTCGTTTCGAGCTTGGCGGGGAGCTCGATGCGCGCGCCGTCTTCGTCAAGATACTTGGCTTCGTACGAATAAAATTCGTGCTTGCTGCTGGTGATGATCTCGCTCGGCACGCTGATGAAGGGGCGTCCTTTGATCTGCTCGAGTGCCGCGACTTCGATCTCGCGGGCATTCACGCCTTCTTCAATCAGCACCTTCACGTCGTACTGGAAAGCGTCCTTGAGCGCGGCTTCGAGCTTGTCCCATTCTTTAACCTTATGCACGCCCACGCTCGAGCCCATATTGCAGGGCTTTACAAAAACAGGAAGCTTCAATCTTTCTTTGGCGTGCGCGAGGATCTCGCGCGGATCTTCATCGAAATGATCCTTGATCGCGGCCATATAGGGCGCCACGGGCACTCCAGCTACCGCGGCGAGGCGCTTGGACACGTCTTTGTCCATTCCGATCGCGGAGCCGAGCACGCCCGCGCCCACATAGGCCACGTCGGCGAGTTCCAGGAGTCCCTGTACGGTGCCATCTTCGCAGAGCGGGCCGTGCATGATGGGGAAGAAGACGTCGATGTCCTTCATGCCAGGGCCCGCGCCTCTTACCGGCTCCAGCGAAGCCTGGCCATTTTGCTGAGGAGCCAGCCGCATCTCGGGGGCGTTGTCGTAAATGGCGAGTGGTTTATTCTTGCTCTCTTCGATCAGTTTTAGGTCGTTCCACTGCCAGCGGCCGCTTTTGTCCACGCTAACGGGCACTACCTCGAAGCGTGTGCGGTCGAGGTTCTGGATGATAAATGCCCCAGATCGCAGGGAAACCTCATGCTCCCCCGACTTCCCTCCGTAAAGTACGGCAACTCGGATTTTTTTCGTCATAGGAAAAGCGTAACACAGGAAAATCCGGTTTATAATGGAGAGTGGATGTCGAAGAAAGTTTTCACTAGCCAGAAGATCACCATTTTTCTCGCCGGCCAGGAACACCGCGTGCAGACCCTCGTCTCCGATCAGGGCGCCAAGTACGTGTTCGACGACGACGACCTTCCCCCGGAAGCCAAAGCCAGCCTGGGCGTGGAGGTGCAGGTTTCCTACAAAGGAATCCCGGTCCGCTGCCGCTTCGTGCGCGAGACCAATGCCGTGGGCGCGATTTACAGCTTAAGGTTCGTGAACCCTAACAGCCTGCTGCTCAAACAGATCCATAAGGACGTGGAAGCCAGCGGTATCCCTTCACCTTGGATGCGCGGCCTGCCGCGGCTGCTGACTTCCGTGAAGCATCTGCCGGTGCCCCTGCTCGCCACGGTGAACTACCGTTCGGGCACCTACTACATGCACGTGCGAAACTTCACTCTGGGCGGGCTGCTCATGGAATACTCCGGCTCGGATCTCGCAAGCCCCCCGATCGGGGCGCGCATGGAACTGGATCTTGTGACGAATGGCGGTGACAAGCTGCCCGAGATCATCGGCGTGGTGACGCATATCTGTGCCGAGCTGAACAGCGCGCAGGGCGATGCCAGCCGTTACCAGTTCGGAGTGCGTTTCGTAGGCATGTCGAACGCGACGGAAGCGCGCTATCGCGGCCTGATCCGCACGCATTGCGAAGGTTTGCGGCAGAGCTTGGGCGTGCAGTCCTAGTTTACGCCGGCTACATTCGTCGCAGCCGGCTTGCAGTTCTTGACGGGCTTCGCGGGAAGTCCCTCATCCATGAAACGGCCATCCCAGCATACGTAGGACTTCTCCTCGCATTCCCCACTTGCCATCATCGTGCGCTCGCCGGTTTTGTAGGTGGGCCAGTGCATCGCCTTGGCCTTTTCGAGAGTCGCATTCACGGCGCAGTCGAGCTTCGGCTCAGGTTTGGGGCCCACCGTGATGAGCTGGGTGGCCATCTCTTCGGGTGTGAGCTCCACCACCGTATCGCAGCGTTGGCGCTTGGTGGCCGGAAGGTTGGCGTCGCGGAGCGTGCCCTCCCAGCAAAGGAACTTTTTCTCCATGCAGTCCGGCAGCGGCATGCTGAGGTACTGGCCATGCTTGGTCACGGGAAAGCCAAAAGACTTCGCCCGCTCGAGCGAGATGTTCACCGCGCAGGAACCGTCGCTCGGCTTGCTCGCAGCCGCACTCGCGGAAGAAGCGGCAGAGGAAGACGAAGTATTGGCAGCGGAAGGAACGGAAGCATTGTTCGTAGCAGCTCCAGGAGCTACGGACGCCGTATTACGTTGCTCTTCCGCCTGTTGAGCAGGAGCGCTCTGGCCGCCACCGCCTGAATCATCCCAGGGCGAAGACCACGCCTTGTACGGAGACTCCCAGGGATTCATCGTGGGCACCATCGCGGCCGGCGAGCCGATCGCGTTCTGGCCGCTTCCGCCCTCTGCGCCCTGGAGGAGGGCCGCCTTGTCGGCGCCGCTGATTTCATATGTAAGCGAGCTTATGGTGTTCCAGCTACTCCCGGGAGTAATTCCCAGGCCATGATTGGATTTTATCATTTCCGCAACTTGCTCGGATGGCGATTTAACATTAGCGCCGATCAGGCTGCCCATGCGTCTCTGGTAGTCGATCGGAGGGATAAAGCTGTCTTTGTCCGCAAGACAGGTGAATTCCTCATGTTTCATGCCTTTGATCCAGAGTCTTTCCGCCCGCACCCGGGCTACCCGCGCCGGAGCGAAATTGAAGAATTTTTTCCCCAGCGTTGTCGTCGTGAGTTCGAGATCCACATAGTAAGTTTTTACGGTCTTGATTACCTCGCCGGGAGGCTCTTGGTTAGGATAGGTCCTTACCATTACGTGACTTTGAGTTTCCAGGCGCTCCACGATAGTCTTGCCGTCTTTCTGCAGATGCGTGCGCAGTTCGGTTACGAGCTCGCCATCAGCGATTAGGAAGTCCTTTACACGAAGCATATAGGGAGGAAGCAGCGCGCCCTTTTTCAAAACCAGTCCGCTTCTTAGCTCAAAATCCACTGATACCCCTGGATAGATATACGTGAGCTTCAGGCGGTCCTTGCAGAGCACGGGGTCGGATAGCATGTAACGTATGTCAGCCAGCAGATTGAGCTCGTCTTTTTTCTTATCCACAAAATGTGTTTGCTCATTGGCATTGCGGATGGCGCCGAAGAGCGCGAAGATCACCATGAGCGCGATCGTGCCGGCGATCATGACTTCCATGATGGTAAACCCCGCCTCCGATAGACGTATTTTCTCCCTGGTCATAGAAAATCCCCCCTGCGTCTTATCGCCCAAGGGAGGATTCTGGTGCAGCAGCTGTATCGGGAGGGATACGGGAAAAGATCTATTTTTCCAATGACTTAGCGCGATTCCAGAGCTCGTCCATTTCTTCGAGTGTCATTTTCTCGAGTTCTTTGCCCTGCGCCTTCGCGCCCATTTCGACAGAGCGGAAGCGGCGTTCGAAGCGCTGGAGCATGGTGCGGAGGGCGTCCTCGGGATTGAGGCGGAGGAAATAGGCGAGGTTGGCGATGGTAAACAAAAGATCACCTAGTTCCGCTTCGAGCTTCTTTTTTAGAGAGTCCGGTAGCGCGGTCTCGCGGCTGATTTTGCTGCCCCCCGCTTTTTCGAGCTCGCGTTCGAGTTCGCCCAGCTCCTCCCGCACCTTGCCGAGCGGTCCCTCAAGATCTGGCCATTGGAACCCGACGCGAGAAACCTTCTCGATCACCTTCAGCGACCGTTGTAGCGCGGGCATGGCGGCGGGAACTCCGTCGAGCACGCTTTCTTTCGCCGGCTTCTCTTTTTTCTTGGTTTTTTCCCAGGCGCCCACCACCTCGTCGGCGCTGCTGAGCTTTTTGTCGCCGAAAACGTGGGGGTGGCGGCGCACGAGCTTGTCGGAGAGCTCCTGGCCCACCTCTTCGATGCCGAAATGGCCGCTTTGCCGGGCGATTTCGGAATGAAGGAGGATCTGCAGCAACAAGTCGCCGAGTTCTTCTTTGAAGTTTTTCAGGTTTTCGGCACTGGAGGAGGAAGACAGCGCGTCCAGCGCTTCCAGCAGCTCGTAGGTTTCTTCCAGCAAAAAGGTGCGCAGGCTGGAGTGAGTTTGCTCTTTGTCCCAGGGGCAGCCTTGCTCGCCCCTCAGGCTTTCCACCGTGGCCACAGCGGCGGCCAGTCCTTTTTTCTTTTCAGGCATGGGCATGAGGAGCGTTTGCTGTCTTTTGCAAAGAAACCTGGTGAGGGTAGGCGAACTCGAGGCCTGCTTTCCCGAAGATCTCGACCAAGGAAACCAGAATCTCGTGGTGCGTGTTCACGTAATCGTTGTAGTCGGAGCTACCCACCCAGTAGACCACTTCAAAATCCAAGGAAGAGGCGGCTAAAGTAGCCAGGTGGCAGCGGTCGAAGGTGGCGTTCTTCTGCCGTTCCACGGCCTCCTTCACGAGGGCGCGTGCCTTTTGGAGCAGGGCGGGCGAGGTTTCGTAGATCAGGCCAAAGGCGAAGGTCACGCGGCGGCGCTCCATGCGCTTGAAGTTTTTCACCACGCCTTTGAGCAGGTCGGAGTTGGAAAAGATCAGCTGCTCCCCGGTGACTGAGCGGATCCGCGTGGTCTTAAGGCCGATATGCTCCACGGTTCCGGAGAGCCCGTTCACGTGGATGGAATCGCCGATCACGAAGGGTTTATCGAGTACGATCGAAAGCGAGGCGAAGAGATCGCCGAGAATGCTTTGTACAGCGAGCGCCACGGCCACGCCGCCGATGCCCAGGCCCGCTACAAGGGCCGAGACGTTCACGCCGAAGTTGGCGAGCAGGAGCAGGAACATCGTCGTCCAGACGGCGATATCGGCGAGCAGGATGAGTGCGGAAAGGGTGGTGGCCCGGGCGGGGTCGCGCTCGAGGGCGTCATTCAGCTGGGCATTGCCGAAGAACTGCAGCACGCAGGTGATCCAGCTGCCGAGCTGAAAGAAAAGAAACAGAAAAAAGGCGCCCTCGCGGACCTTCTCTACATTAGGGTGCAAATCGAGGCTGTGGGTCCCGAAGTGCAGCGCGAGCGCGAGCAGAAAGAGCAGGCTGGTGCGGTCGATCGCCAGCAGGGCCACATCGTCCCACTTCGTTTCCGTTTTGTGGGCAATGGCCCGCAGCCTGGCCGCTAGCAGGCCGCGTAACACCAGGGAAAGGATCAGGATGCCCGCGGTGATCGAGGCCGAGGCCGCCCAGCGTTCCCAGGAGTTGCCAAGCAGGCCTTGCCCGAAGTGCGAGTACAGGAAATCTTGCATCTAGGCTCGCATCGGGTCGAGGCGGCGGATCCGCTCTTCGAGGGGAGGGTGGGTGGCGAAGAGGCGCATAAGCCCGCTCATGCCACCATTGATCTTGAACGCCTGCATATTCGGGTGCGCCGGATCCACGCGCTCGGCATAGGAGCGCAATCTTTGCAGCGCGCCCCGCATCTTCTCCCGTCCCGCGAGCGAGGCGCCGCCCGCATCGGCGCGGAACTCCCGCCAGCGCGAGAAATGGGCCACGATGATCATTCCCACCAGGGCGAATACGATTTCGAACATAAACTGGGTCATGAAGTAGATGCCGGAGTTCGGCCGCGAACCCTCGCGGTCGTCGCGGCTGGACATGGCGTTAGCGAGGAAGAAGGCTGCGATCCGGGAAAGGAACATCACGAAGGCGTTCACCACGCCCTGGATCAGGGTGAGGGTCACCATATCGCCATTGGCCACGTGGGAGATCTCGTGGGCGAGCACACCTTCCACCTCTGACTTGTCCATGGTGCGCAGGAGGCCGCTGGAAACGGCCACGATCGAACGGGCCTTGGTAGGGCCCGTTGCGAAGGCATTGACCTCCGGGCTTTCGTAGATGCCGACCTCCGGCATGGCGGGCAGGTGGGCGGCGCGCGCGAGGTTGTGCACGGTACGCACCAGCTCGCCCAGTTCGCCTGGGGCGTTCGGATCGATGACCTGAACTCTCATCGTCCACTTGGCCATTTTCCGTGAAATCATCAGGGAGATGAAAGAGCCGAGCATCCCGTAGCCGAAGCAAAACATAGCCAGCTGGGAGTAGTTGATCCCGTAGGCCGTGAGATAACGGTCCATTCCCAGAAGGGAGAGCACAAAGGTGATGGTGAGCATCACCGCGAAGTTTACGGAGAGAAAAAGAACCAAACGTTTAGCGATCGCCACGGATCCTCCTAGGGAACCATTCCATCAACCGTACCGTCTTTATAGCATGGGAACGAAAGGCCGTCGGTCAAGATCCGCATGGACGCAGTCCGTCTAATGCGCCTTTTTCCGGCCTTTCTTTGCCGCAGGAGGCACGAAGCCATAGCAGAAGGCGGCTAGCATAGCGCCCCAGAAGGCCCAGAAGCTGAAGGAGTGGGTGTCGTGAAAGTTGACGTGTCCCAGGCCGAACTCCACGACGAAGCCTTCGATCAGCAGCTTGAGACCGACCAGCAGCACCAGGATATAGGCCGTGGGCTCAAAACGCGGAAAACGGTCCAGGAGCTTGATAAAGATACCGGCGGCGAATCGCATCGCGATCAGGCCCAGCAGGCCTCCGGTGATTACCACCCAGAGCTTTTTCGTCAGCGCCACGGCGGTAAGGATGGAGTCGATGGCGAACATGATGTCGGTGAGCTCCACTACCAGCACCGTCATCCAGAAGGCGCGGTTCTGTGACTGCTTCGACTTTCCTTCCGTTTCCTCCTCTTTACGTTTGTCGAACCAATACTGGACGGGAAGATACACAAGGTAGGCGCCGCCGATGAACTTCACCCACTCCCAGTGCATGAGATAGCTGGCCACGCTGATCGCCATGATGCGGAAGATGATCGCTCCGGCGATCCCGTAGGTGAGGGCGCGCCGGCGAAGGTCCGGGGGAAGCGGCTTCACAATGAGCGCGAGCACAAGGGCGTTGTCGATGGAGAGCACGCCTTCCAGGAAAATGAGAAAGCCCACGGCCATCAGATCGCCGGGCGTAATGACAGGGAATGCGAAGGGCATGGAAATTTTATGCCTGACGCTCTCGGTCAGCGTCAATAGAAACACGACAAAGCGGTTCGCTTTCGCGACGGCTTTGCCGCAGCGGGAAAAATCATGCTCCGTATTAGTCTTTTTTAATGCGCACGGATCCTCTGGCGATTTTTGCCTTCATCCATCTAGCGGCCCTCGTCGCTGCCGGTCACGCCATTTGTTATAAGCGCGACTCGCGTTCGGCGGTGAGCTGGGTGGCCGTGATTCTCTTCGTGCCGCTCGCCGGCACCTTGGCTTATTTCTGGTTCGGGATCAACCGTGTGCGGCTGCGTGCGCGCGGTTTGAAGGGAAAGCTTTCGGAAGCGGACTGTTCGGTGGAGCCAGGGCCGGGTGACGGACCAGTGGACGCGCATCCGGCTCTGGTTCTGAGCGGGCGCCTCAACCGCGGGAGATTGAGCGGAGGAAATGAGCTGGAGCTTTTGGTGGATCCGGAAGGCGCCTACCCGCGGATGCTCGCGGCGATCCAAGGCGCGCGGAACAGCATCTCCCTTGCGACTTATATCTTTGACAATGATCCCGTGGGCCGCCGCTTCGCGGACGCGCTCTGCCGGGCGGGCGAGCGGGGAGTGCAGGTACGTGTGCTGGTGGATGCGGTGGGCGCACGCTATTCTTTTCCCTCGATCTTCGGGCGTCTGCGCGCACCGAACCTCCGCGCGGTGCGCTTTCTCGATACCTTGCTCCCCTGGCGCTTTCACTACTCCCAGCTGAGAAATCACCGGAAGATCCTCGTGGTCGACGGAGAAACAGCCTTCACGGGGGGCATGAATTTGCGGGAAGGGAACGGCCGTGACCTGCATTTCGCGGTGAAAGGGGCCGTGGTCGGAGATCTGCAGCGGACTTTCGCGGCAGACTGGGAGTTCGCTGCCAGGGAGAAGCTGGAAGGGGTGAGGTGGTTTCCCAGGCATGCAGCTTTGGAGGCGCCGGGAGAGGTATGGGCACGGGTGGTGAGCGATGGGCCCGACGAAGGCCGGGAACGGTTGCGCTGGACCTTTCTGGCGGCACTGAACTCGGCGCGCAGATCGGCACGCATCCTGACGCCTTACTTCGTTCCGGATTCCGCGCTGATCTTGGCCTTGGGAATGGCCGCGCTGAGGGGGGTGCAGGTGGAGATCCTCCTTCCAGGGAGAAATAATGTATTTCTAGTCGAATGGGCATCGCGCGCCTTGCTCTGGCAGGTGCTGGAACGCGGCTGCCGCGTTTTTTTCTCTCCGCCTCCCTTCGATCATTCCAAGCTGTTTATTGTCGACGATGAATGGGCCATGGTCGGTTCGGCGAACTGGGATGCGCGCAGCCTGCGTTTGAACTTCGAGCTGGGAATCGAGCTCCAAGGGCGCGAGTTCGTGGGGAGTCTGGCGGGGGAATTCGCACGCAAGCGGCAGGCCTCTCGGGAGATCTCTCTGGCGGAGATGGACGCGCGCTCCTTTCCGGTGCGCCTGAGGGACGGAACGGCTCGGTTGTTCAGCCCGTATTTGTAGGGCGTGTGCTGAGGTTGCGGGGTAGTGGTGCGGTGTGTGGCTTGGTTGGGGGGGGTGCGGGGTGGGGTTTTGGTGAGTTGGATTGGTGTGTGGCTGCCTTGGTTGGGTTGGCTGCCTCGGTTGGCGGAAAAAATATTTCGGCCTGCGAATTTTTTCTTGACGGGAATTTCGCTGTTTCATTTTTGTTTTTGGATGTCCTTGCTTGGCGTGCATAGGGGTATATGTGAAATGCGCTAAAGGGGCGGGGCGAAGTCGTGAATGCGTTATAAAACGATCAAGAGCGCCTTTGTTCAGTGAGTACTAGTGGAATAAAACTGCAAAATCCTCGTATTTAAAATGTGATGTATGGTGTCCGTTCTATGCGGCAGTCTTCCTTTAAGTTTTCTCAGCAGCATCTTTTTCACGGTGGCTTACTTAGCAGAGGAAGGCGTAAACGTGCTCGTCCACTTTCCGCCAAAATGCCTTTGCATCTCGTGCTGAAGTCAAAACGTAATATCTATTCTTCGGGAACGGAGATGGAGCGACTGGCAAGGCGCCTGGGAGAAAGATTCCATTTAAAGATCTATAGCGTAGCCGTGGCAAAGGACCATTTGCATCTCGTGTTGCGCATTCCGGACCGAAGATCTTATGCCGCCTATGTTCGTTCGCTCACCGGAATCGCGGCCCGGAAATTCGGGTCGGGTCTATGGGCTCTGCTTCCATTTTCCCGACTAGGGCATTGGGGCAAGGATTTCCGCAGCCTTCTGCAATACCTGGAGAAAAACCGCAGGGAGGCATCGGGAGAATGGGCCTACACGCCAAGAAACCATCGTTATAGGTTGCCTTTATCCGGCTCAGCCTAAGTACAGCACTATCGTCGAGGAATTAACGATTTTTAACCAATAAATAATCCCCCCTTATACCACCGCTCCAAGGTATAATTAGAAAGCATTAGTCCCAAGGAGGGGATGTTTGCGCGCCCAGCTTTTATTCATCGCACTCGCAACAATCCTCGGCCAAAAAGCCCACGCCGCCGAAACCTGCTGGTTTTTATCCGTCCCCTGTAACTCGAGCCCGCAGCAGCAAACAGTTTCCGGGGGCGCGTATCCCACCTTCGGCGACATGTTCAACGTGAACCCGGGTTCGATCCCGACCATCCCCACCTCCGTGGGCGTGGAAGCGATCTCCAGCACCACGGGCGACGCGAACGCCAAGCCCTTGATCAATGTGGCGGTGATCAAGGGTTTCCAGCGCGTGGGCACTGCGCTGAGCACGAATAGCGAGAACACCTTTTATACCTACAACCTCGCGCAGGCCTATCAAAACACGGCGGCACAAAGCCCACTGGAACGGCAGGTGGCCGACGCCAGCGTGATGTCGACGGTGAACCTCGGTGCGGCGCTCGCCATCGTGGCCAATCAGTTGAAGCGAATCTCGATTCCTACCCTGGGATTGAACCTGCGCTACAATACGGCTGCCAGGAGCTGGGACCCCGGCTTCGGGCTCTCCGTGAACTCGAAGCACTTTGATCTCGGCTTCAGCCAATACAGCGGGAAAGCGCGCACGCCGCAAACGTCGATGACCACCAAGACCACGACGGCCACGGTTGGGGCGAAGTTCGAGTATCTGAACCTGGAATATACCTACCTCTCGTACAAGGCCAACGATATCGGTTTGGCTACTCGCTCGGCGGTATTCCACAATCCCGTGCACATCTTCACGGGCGTCTTGCAGATGAAGGAAGTTTACTTCACTCTCGGTCGTCGCCTGGCGTTCAATATGGACGACCGCCGCGTGGCGCTTACGCTCCTTGCGTTGCAGATCCAGTTTTCCGGAAAATTCGCTTTCAGCTATATGCTCAACTACGTCCCGGGCGCGAGCTCGATCGGCTTTCAGGCCTTCTTCTAAAAAACTAAGGGCGAGCTAAAACCCGAAACCCTTGAGAAGGTTCGCGGGAGAGCCACCCTTGCCTCCCGTGGCGCTGCCCTGCGCGCCCTTGAGCGCCTTCTCAGCCTCACCCTTGTTCTGGGCGATCGCCTTGCCGGGGCCCCCGCTGAGGCCGCCCAGGAGATCCTGCAGCTTCTTTTTGCTCGGGCCGATTTTGTCATTTACCAGACTGCTGAGCTTGGCCTGCGCGTCTCCGAGTTTGGCCTGCAGCTGCTTCTGGAAGCCCTTGCTCAACTCGGAGCCGAGGTTGGAGTCGATCCAGATGTCGAACTTATCCCAAGATCCGGTGACGACTGCCCTCATGGTTACGGCCGGTAGGCCTTTCAGGGCGGCGCCCAATACCTCTTTCACTATGGGTGATTTGGCGTCGAATTCGAACTCGGGCTTTTCGAGGCGGCCGCTCAAGTCCAAGTTCATGCTCTGGTTCACGAGGCTGCCGTTCATCGAGGTCGCCGCAGTAGCGCGTTTCACGCCAAGTTTCACGTCGGCGGAGTCGGAGAATTTCTGGTCGGTCACGGGAAAGGCCGCCACCGAGGCCTTAATGGTTTCCTTGGCCTGCTCTCCGGTATGATCGATCACCGCCTGCAGGTCGAGGCCATGGATATTCTGCTTGGGAAAGTCGCCCGCGATATGCAGCTTGGTGGGGCGTCCGAGCTGGGAAGGGCTGCTCGTCAGATCGCTGAGGCCCCCCCAAACCTTTCCGGCCCATTCGCTCTGGGATATTTCCGAGCTCACCTTCGCCTGCTTCAGCCAGAAGAGCGGATAGCCCTTGGTAATCGGAAAGTGGTAGGTGCGGCCCACGCCCCGGGCCGGGGGCAGCAGCTCTTCGCTCTTCTCCTTCGTCGTGGCACCCTTCGCGGGCATATATTTGCGCGCGATCTCGATGTATTTGCGTACGCTGCCGAGGCGTTTCTCGACCTGGGCCATAAAGAGCTGGCGTGAGAACTCCTTGGGGTCCAGGCTCGGGATCTGCAGCTGCTTCTGCAGGTCCGCCACATCCTGTTGGGCGAATCTTTGGAGATCGGCGATCGAGTTGTTGTATTTCTGGATGTCGCCGGTGAGCTGGCTCTGGGCGACCTCCACCTGCTTCACCTTGCCTTGCGCTTCCGCAACGATGTCTTTCGCCTTCTTCAAATTATTGGCGAGCTCGAGGGGGTTTTTGCCGCTCAGGTCGAGAGCTTTGATCTTTGATTCGAGGGCCTGGATGTCGGCGGCCTTCGGAAGCTCAGCCGCGCGTTTCTTCCATTCGGCTTGTTTCGCTTCCAGCTCCTTCTCCAGCTCCTTGGCGCGCGCTTCCGTCTTCAGGTTGCCTTGAATTTCTTTCAATTTGGCCTTGGGGTCGGTGCCGGCGGCCACATCGGCGATGTCGCCGAGGAAGTTCTGGTTAAAGTGCGCGCGGGTCTGCGCCAGAATCTGCTCCTGCGCTTTGGCCAGCAGGCCAGGAGTGGAGGGCGGGGGAGGTGGCAGCACATAGCCGGGACTCTTGCGGGGCGTATAGGCCTGCACGTCGAGCACGGAGGCTTCCTCGATCGCGACCTTCCCTCTCAGTAGAGCGTCCCAGAGTGCCGCGAAGCGGATCTCGCCCACCTGAAACAGGTTGCGCTCGGGTTTTTCCTTGTCGGTGACTTCAAGCCCAGTAAGTTGGAAGGTGGCTTTCAGAAAGCTCGTATGCACGCGGGCCACATCGACCTCGGCTCCGTGCACCCGTGTGGCGGCGAACTCGATCCCGCGCCGCAGATACCCGTCGAAGAAAAAGAAGAAGTAGGCGTAGATCAGGCCCAGGAAGATCAGGGAGGGCACAAGCGCGCCCGTGCGGATCGGGCCCTTGGGTTTCTTAGCTGCCGAAGTGTTGGTCATAGGTGGTGTACCAGTTGTAGAGGGAGGTGGCGCGGAACGCCTTCCAGATTTTGGTTTCTTTGAAACGGGCAACGACAGTCACGCGGTATTTGATCACCAGGGATTTCCCCCAGAGGTAAATCACGGGGCTGAGCAGTATGGCGACCACGCCCGAGCCCATCACCACCGAGTTGTTGAAGCGGGTGAGGGGAACGAGCGGCATATTGTAGAGCCTCGTAAAAATCCCCTGCAGCGCTCCAAGCTCCAGGATGGAAGAGCCCACGGCATGGAAAAGCGGGTCGAGAACCCAGGCCACGAATTTGAAGAAGAAGCAGGCCAGGAAGGCCATGCCGATCTGGATCCGGAAGACGAAGAGGCAAAGGAAGATCAGCAGCGTCTGGAGCGAAAAGGCGGGTGTCATGCCCAGGACAAAGCCGGCAGCGATGCCTGCCGCGATCTGGTTTTCTCCGGTTTCGGAATTGAGAAGTTTGAGCAAGCCGAATAGCTGCTTGAACAGTAATGTCATGGAATCCTCCGCCAGAATATCTTTTGGCGGGAGGGAGGCTATGTCAAGGCTTAACGCGCGTCGCGTATGTCGTTGGAGAGCCGCTGCTGGATCCGATCCCGGTATTTGCGGTGCACCACTTCGAAGATGGTGCCTTCCTCGCCCAAGTCTTCACGTGCGGCCTGGAGCGTAGGTTGTGCGGGCTCGGTGAAAAGCGGGTCTTCGCGCAGGGGCGTGACGTTCTCCATCTTCTTGCGGGGGAGACGCGCTTCGAGCAATTTGTTCGCCTTACCTTCTTCCTTGCGGTCCGGCGCTTCGGCAAGGTCGCGGCGCAGCTGCTCGCGCAGACCGGAGGCGACGGTGGTTTTTCTCACACTGCCGCGGGAGCGGCCAAGCGCTACTACATATTGCTCATTTCCAGCTTGGAGCCGGGCAAGAATTCTCTGCTTTTCTTCGTCGGAGAGCAGGCTGCCGTTCTCCAGCGCCTGCAGCACGGCGTCGTGAGAGAACTGCCCCTCAAGAGTGGTGGCGAAGGCGTCTGCGCTGCCGGGTGATTTGAAAAGCTGCTTGAGGAAATCCTCCCGCGAGACTTTGAAGCGGTTTTCAAACTCGTTGAACGCGTCTTCGGCGCGGGTGCTGCCAAGCACGCCCTTATCGCCTTCGAGGGCCACCGTTTCTTCCTTGCCGGTGGCGTTCTGGAGGTTCTTTTCCGCGAGTTGGCGCATCTGCTCGGCGGCATTCATTCCTTTCAGGCATTCGCCTGCCTGGTAGCCGCCGGCGGCCGGATTGCTGGCCATGGTGTTGGCGCCTTCCGCCAGGCAGACGGCGCTGATCGAGGCCGAGCGCGAGGCTCCGAGACCGGCTGTCTCAGCGGCGCTGATGTGGGAGTTCTCTTCCGGTTCCGTAGGCGAAGTTTCTTCTTCAGGGGTTTTGGTCACCACATCCGGAAGCGGCTTTGTTTTAACAACCGTGGGAGTAGGCGTTTTGGGAGGAGCGATTGCGCTTGCCGTGGGCGTTCCGGTTAGCGTCTGCGGGATAATGCTTGTGGTCTTCGGAATGTTAGTTGGAATGGTGGAAGGAACCGTGCGCGGTATAATCGATAAAGGCATTGCCGCCTGACGAGGCACCGGTGCCGGAGCTGGCGCAGGCGCGGGCGCAGGATTCGGGCTAAACTTAATCAATCCTTGGAGTGGTGGCCCGGGCGTAGGCCCAGGAGCGGGTTTGGGCGCTTGCTTGGGTGCGGGAGTGGATGTCGAGCTTTCGCAGAAGGCCGGCGAGGTATTGCACATCGTGAATTCATCACCATGCGCGTTTTTTTCCCCGAGCGACAGGGAAAGCGTAAGCGCGAATCCTGTAGCAGCGAGATGTTTTAGCCGTTTTAGATACATCGCATCCTACCCCGAATTCTGACGTCCCTAGTTCATCCGGTTCGAAAGCCCGCGCTCGAACTTGTCGCGGTACTTGCGGTGGACTACTTCGAAAATGCTGAGCTCGTCGATGGAGGCCGAGCTGCTCTGTACCGCCGCCGCTTGCACGGGGAAGGCGTCCTGGAGCGCCGAGATCTGTTCCATCTTCTGCGAGGCGGGGAGGCGCTTCTCCGCCTTGGCGGTTTTCGCTCTCTCCTGGGCGTTCATTTCCTGCTTGAGCTTCTCCCGAACCTCGTCGGCGATGCTGGGGCCTTCTTTGGCCGTCATCTGTTTCAGGCGGCTCTTGTGGGCCAAGGCAATTTCGCTGCTACGGCCGTTGAGCTTGGCAAGGATCTCCTGCTTCTGGTCATCGGAGAGCTTATCGCCGTCGGCGAGGGCCTTGAACACCTCTTCCTTGCTCAGGTGTTTCGAAAGGGTGTTCGAGAACTCGTCGGGATCGCCGGGAGCGGCGAGCATTCGGCCCACGAACTCTTCGCGGCCCATCTTATAGTTCTTCTCGAAGTCGGCGAAGGCGCCCTGCGAATCTTCTCTGTTGAGAATGTCTTCGCTGGCGGCCAGACCGCCTTGGCTGCCCAGGCCACCGCGAGCGGCGGCCTCCTCGGCCAGCTTATGCAGTTTGTCGGCGGCGCCCATGCCCTTGAGGCATTCGTAGCTCTGGAATCCGCCCGCAGCGCTGTCTTTCAGTATCGTATTCGCGCCATCAGCAAGGCAGGTCACGGCCACGGCCGCCGACTGCTGGGCGCCGAGCTCGTTCATTTCCGTCGAGGACGCAAACGAGCTTTGGGCCGAGAGGCCGTTCGTGGGTTCACTCGACTGCGACTCATTGCCGGGCCTGCGTGTGGTCGTGGGCTCATTGGCCCTAACTTCTAAAGTGGTCGGCTCATCCGGGCTAGCGGTAGTGGGCGAGCCGCTGGTGACGGTGCTGGGCAACTTGGTGCCCGTGGTGAGGTTCGTAATGCCTCCGGTATTAGTGGGTCTCTGAAAGGTGGGGCTCGTAGTGCGCATATTCTGGGAATCCCCATATCTATCCCTGACGTCCGTAGTTCTGCCCGAGTACGGGTCGTTAATAGAGAGGGAGCTGGAGTTCTGGCCCGTGGAGTTCTGGCCCGTGGAGTTCTGGCCCGTGGGGTTCTGGCCCGTGGGGTTATTGATTTGGTTGTTCCACACAGTCGTGCTTGAGGACTTAACGCTGCCGCTTTTGAACTTCGTAGTACTAGTGCCGACGGTGTAACTAGTGTAGCTGCCGCTCTGGTGGCTAGTTCCGCTCATCATGCCGCCATAAGCAAAAGCATCGGAAGTCAGAGAAAGGCTGACCAGGCCAACTACGGTAAGTTGAAAGAAAGGACGCCTGCTGAAGCCGCCAAAGTGCTGAAATGTGCGCATGGTATCCCCCACTGTCTTTTCGTCCCCCTTCCCGAAAAAATTCACTCCACATTAGGTTAAATTATCATATTTAACATGTTGAAATTAAAAGAATTTTAAGGGCCATGCCGAAATCGGCCAGGCGCCTTTTCGGGACCTCAATCAATTTCGAACATCGAGCCCCTTGCCTGTGTCAAAGCGGATACGGAGAGCCCGGTTGCTTTTTGCCATACTGGCCCCACCTTTTCACCACGAGGTCTCTTATGAAAAAGCTGCTCTTCAAACACAAAAGCAATGCACGGCACTGGGTGGGCGATGCCTTTCCCGTACGCTCGATCTTCACCTATAACGATCTGGCGAAAGAAATCTCGCCCTTCCTGCTGATGGACTATGCCGGCCCGGCTGTATTCACTCCTTCTCCCGACCGCCGCCGCAAGGTGGGCGAGCACCCTCATCGGGGCTTCGAAACCGTGACCTTGGTATACGCAGGGCAGGTGGAGCACCGCGATTCGGCCGGAGGCGGGGGCGTGATCGGCCCCGGCGAGGTGCAGTGGATGACGGCCGCCTCGGGCCTGGTGCACGAAGAGATGCACGGGAAGGACTTCGCCCAGAATGGCGGAACCTTCGAGATGGTGCAGCTCTGGGTGAATTTGCCGGCAAAAAGCAAGATGACCCAGCCGCGCTACCAGAGCCTCACCAAGGAAAGCATTCCGGAGGTGCCTCTTCCCAATGGCGCAGGCACCGCCCGTCTCGTGGCGGGGGAATACCAGGGCCACAAAGGCCCGGCGAAAACCTTCACGCCCATCAACCTCTGGAACCTGCACGTGAAAGAAGGCAAGCGGGCCGAGCTCCTGCTCCCGCGCGGCTTCACCACGGCGCTCTTCGTGCTGCGGGGGAATCTGCGCTTGGAGGATGGAACCGTGGTCGAGGAGGGCGAGCTTGCGAGCTTCGACAAGGACGACGACCTGCTCGCTTTCACGGCCGGGACGGACGCCCTCGTGTTGCTGATGAACGGGCAGCCGCTGAACGAGGAGATTGTGGGCCAGGGACCCTTCGTGATGAATACTGTGGATGAGCTGCGCCAGGCCTTCCTGGATTTCCAGGACGGCAAGATGGGCACGCTCGGCCGGATCACTGGATCGGACTGATTACTGCGCCTGCACGGCGCAGGATTTCATGTTTTGGTTGAACTTGAGCAGCTTCGCCATGCGGGAGAGGATCCCGCTGCGGTGATCCACGTTCACCAGCTGGAACTGGCTGCGGATCTTGGTCACGGGCACGACCACTTTCTCGCCCTCACGGCAGGTGCGTTTCATCTTGTGCTTGAGCTGGAAGTCGACCACCTCCACGTTTTCCACGTGGGAGACGGGCTGGTGGTAGACGGCCAGCATGAACTCGCCGGTGCGGTCGAAGCCCAGCACCTGCAGGTCGCCGTTTATCTCGACGTGGCAGGAGTCGCTCTCCTGCGCTGTCATCGCGGCCGTGTTCGCGCCGTACCAGAAAACGGAACCGCCGAGCTCATAGCGGCTGCCGATGCGCAGGTCGCTGCCGGAGGGAAGGCAGTTGTCTTTTTTCTCGAGGATGTTGCTCACGTCGGCATTGAGTTGCTGGCGGAAGGCGGAGCTGGCGCGGCTGAACTGTTGTTTTTGTTCTTCCACGAGGTGGATGTCCCAGGCCTTGATGTTCTCGGCGCTGGTCACGAGGTGGTCGCAGAACTCGGGGCGTCTCGCCTTGGGAAGTTTATCGAAATAGACTTTATCGCCCTCCACCTTTTTGATGGTCACGAAGCCGCCGTAGAAGTTGCAGTTCTCGAGCGAGTTGGCTTGTTTTACTGGCACCATCTCGGGAAGGAAGAAGGTGCGGCTGATCGGATCCCAAACCGGAGGGACCGCGAGCTGCATTTTTCCCTTCAAAGGAGCGCCATGGGCTGCTGCGGAAAGCGCAAAAGCGAGTATCACTCCAAAGATTGCCTTCATATTTCCCCCTCCAAAGCGCCTTAACGCTCGGAATTGATCCAGTTCAGCCAATTCGTCATCGTAGTCTGGTTGTAGAGCCCGCCGCCCCCGCTATGATTGATGCCGTTATAGGGCTTCAAGATCAGGTCGGAGTTCGCCGGAGTCACGAGATCGGCCCGGCCCTTGGCCCGCAAGCAGATGTTCGCATCGGTGCCCGAAATCATGTCGAAGACGTTCCCGGCGCCGTGGCAGCGCACGCAGGTTGTCATCATCGTCGGCTTCACGTTTGCCGTGAAGCCCGCGACGTTTTTGCAGGCAGTGTAGGCCACCGAGCGAGCCTGTCCGAAGGAAACGTTCAGGCGGTCCACGCCCACGCCCTTATCGAGAAGCATGACCATCGAAGAGGGCGAGAGCACGGCTCCAGCGGTGCCGAGCGGAACTACCTGGTCTACGAGAGCGAAGGTCACGTCGTTGGCGCGGATGGCGCCGTTGATCGCGAAGCGTACGTCGCGGGCATAGACGTTGGCGTTGGGCGAAACAACCTTCGGGTTGCGCAGTCGGTAGCTGAAATCATCGAACTTCTGGATCTCGACCGTGAACGTGCCTCCCGCGATATCCGGTGTGATGGTGTCGGTGGTCGAGTCCAGCGGGAAAGTAAGCACGGAGAAGTTGGCCGCGACGTTACCCGCGCTCACCGGAGTGTTGGCCGGGACGAGCACGGTATTCGTATTGACCCTCACCGCGGGCGAAGGCACGGGGGTCGGAGCCGGTGTGGGTGCTGGGGCCGGCGCAGGAGCCGGCGTAGGCGAAGGCGTGGTCGTCGGGTTGACGAGGTTTTTCCAACTCATGATGGCATTCCGCATTTCCACGGAGTTGCCCAGGCAGTCGCTCCAGCAGAAGTGGCGGTCGACGCTCAGGCGCAGCACGAGGGCCGAGTTCGCAGGGGTGGTCAGATCCACCTTCTGGTTGTTGATCAGAGCATCGTGCGAGTTCTGCACGCTGGTGCTCGCGAAGAAGGGCTGAACGCCCGTGGAGTGGCAGCTCGCGCAGTAGTTGCGCACGATGGGGTAAACGGTCTGCTGGAATGCGGCCACAGAGCTGATCGGCACAGGCGCGGGGGCCGGTGCAGGCGCAGGTGCGGGAGCCGGAGCAGGTACAGGAGCCGGAGCTGGTACAGGCGCGGGCGCAGGCACAGGTGCCGGTGCAGGTGCGGGAACGGGCGAGGGTACAGGTGCAGGCACAGGAGCAGGCACAGGCGCCGGTACTGGAGCAGGCACAGGTGCAGGTACTGGAGCAGGCACAGGCGCCGGTACAGGTGCAGGGGCCGGGGCCGGTGCAGGCGCAGGAGCTGGAGCAGGTGAAGGCGTCGCCACTGGAGTGATCAGCGTCTTCCAGTTCATGATCGCATTCTTCATCTCCACCGAGTTGGCGAGACAGTCGTTCCAACAGAAGTGACGGTCGACGCTCAGGCGCAGAACAAGGCGCGAGTTCGCGGCATTATTCAGATCCACTTTCTGGCCGCTGATCAGCGCATCATGCGAGCCCTGCACGCTGGTGCTGGCGAAGAAGGGCTGGATTCCCGTGGAGTGGCAGCTCGCGCAGTAGTTGCGCACGATCGGGTAAACTGTTTGCTGGAATGCCGTGACTGAGGTCACGGGCATGGGGGCGGGAGCCGGTGCAGGGGCCGGTGCAGGAGCCGGAACTGGCGCAGGCGCGGGAACCGGTGCGGGGGCCGGCACAGGAGCCGGAGCGGGAACGGGCGCAGGAGGCGGCACAGGGGCCGGGGCAGGAGCAGGTGTCGGTGGGGCAGGAGCCGGAACTGGCGCAGGCGCAGGAGCCGGTGCGGGTGGAGGCGGCGCGGGCGGAGGCGCAGGAGGAGGAGTCGGCTGAGGAACAGGCGTAGGCGTGCGCGGAGGGGCCGGCTGGGGCGCGGGTATGGGAGTGCCGGGAGTGGAGGAGCGTCCAGAAACGGAAGTGGCAGTGCTCGAGCTGATCGATTTCTTGGTAGCCATCGGGTTTTCGCAACCCGTGAGAAGAAGGGTAAGGGCCGCCGTCGCCAAGAGCGGCTTGGCCAAGACAGCACCGATTTTTCCCAACCCGTAACGTAGCATTCTGTTCCCCGTCCTTTTCCTTAAGCCCCGAAAACCCCGATCACAATCAAGCTATCTTATCGAGCAAGAGATACTGAGCCAAATTCCCCGCGAAGGGGTTCGTTCCCCCGAGCAGGTTTCCGATCTGTCCTTCTGTTCCGTCGAGAGCCATGTAGTTCAGCAGAACCGCCATCGAGAGTTTTTCCACGTCGCGGCCCACGAGGCTGCTCGTGGTCACCACCGCGCCGGAATCGTTGAAAGCGCCCACCTGGCGGAGGGCGTTCCTGAGCTTCGGGCGGCCGGCGGCGCCGGCTTTGTAGACGAGGATGAGTGCGGCGGAGCGCTCGCCGCTGTCGCCTGTCCATACGCCTTTGCCGCGTCCGTTGGCCGAGCTGTCGATGGTGCCGTTGCTGGTCACGCTGCCGTCGGTGAAAACGTAGATCATGAGGTTCTTGCCTTTTTTGGCGGCAAGCTCGAGGCACTGTCCGATCGCTTTTCCGGCTTCGAAGTCCTTGCCTTCGCCGTCAGCGCGGTTACCGGAGTGGTAGTCGTAACCACCCTTGCTGATCGTGCCTGCGCCGGCCACGCCGTCGAGCACGATTTTCGCCACGGTGGCCACTTTCGCGTCTTCACTGTTGGTGGCGATCTGCGGGAACACCTGCGTTACCAGGGCGTCGTTGCGGGGATCGTAGTTGTCGGCATTGTCCTGCGTGATCGCGCGGCTCTTGGTGTAGCCGCAGCTCATGATGTCCTTGATCTGGGTGGGCAGATCTTTCTCGAGGAAGCCGGCGAGGTGCGAGGCCGTCATATTGTTCACGGCGCCCAGGATGCGGTCGATTTTGGCCGGGGTGAAGAGGAGGTTCAGCTGGCCGAGGGTGATCAGGTTGCGGGCTTCCGTGGGGTTGGAAATCTTCACGGGGCGGATGGCCGGGTTGATCGAAGAAACCGGGCTGGCCGCGCTGCCGCCGGAAACGGTATTGTTGGTGCCGATGAGTTTGGCCAGCATTCCATTGGCGCCGGATTTGGCGATCCAGTACATCGGGTTGTGCGGGTTGTTCCCGGTATCGTCACCGGACTGGGCGCAGAACACCATGCCATCGACATTGGCGAGCGTAGCGGCCGTGGCCACGGACTTGATCCCGCGGAGCATGGCGCTGTCGGCGTGGAAGGCGATGCCGAGCTCGGTATTGATCTGCCCGGCGTTCTTGGGGCTCATCGCCGCCGGCAAACCTAGAGAGGTGTAGTTGGCGAGGTAGTCGAGCTGGCCTCCGGCCTTGCCCACGATTACGTTCGAGCCGGCGATGTTCGCGCCGCCCGCGAGGTCGAGGCAGATGAACGGCGTTTTCCCGCTGACCGCCGCCGCGGCGCATGTTTCCGCGCCGTAGGCTCGCGAGGCCATGAGCATCGAGATCAGGTTCGGCATCACCACGGTGGCGGTGCCTCCGATCAGGCCGCTGGCTAGAAAGTCCCTTCTGGTAACCGGCTTTTTATGGCTCATATCGACTCCGTCCTTACAAAATCAGTATTGGTGAGCTGGACAGCACCGCAGTGCAGGCACCCGTCACCGCTTTCCGCGTGGTGGTAGTGTTGTCCGTCTCTCCGGCCACGAGGTCGCCCAGGAGAGTCACGATGCTGGCCTGGGTTGTGGCGGCGTTGGGGCTGGCGGCCAGGCCCGCACCCCAGAACTTGGCGAGAAGTTTCTGGGCTACGTCGGCCTTGCCGGCGGCGTTCAGTGCTACGGAAGGGTTGGCGCCGAAGTTAATGGCTCCCACGGCTGCCGTGCGCTGGGTGGTGTACACATTGTTCGTGTTGGTGACGAGGGCGTTGCAGTATTCCGCCGCCAGCACCGTCACGGCGATCTGGTTCGAGAACGAGAAGGCCTTGATGTCGTTGTCTGTGGGGAGCTGCGACTTCAGAGTGTTGAAGCGGCTGATCACGGCGCTATTTCCTTCCACTCCGGTCACGGCCATCATCGTGGCGTTCACCTGTTCGAAGTTACGAACGCCAGCGGTGGTGGGCACGATGGCCACAGTATCGGGATCGCCATCGCCATCGCCGGGAGGAACCGGCGCAGGCATAGGTGCGGGAGCGGGAGCCGGAGCCGGTGCAGGCGCAGGAACCGGGGCCGGCACAGGAGCCGGTACAGGTGCAGGCACAGGCGCAGGAACCGGGGCCGGCACAGGGGCCGGCACAGGAGCCGGTACAGGCGCGGGAACCGGGGCCGGCACAGGAGCCGGCACGGGAGCCGGTACAGGTGCAGGCACAGGCGTCGGAGCCGGTACGGGGATCGGAGAAGGAGGTGCGGGCACAGGCGCGGGCACAGGTGCAGGCACAGGCGCAGGAGCCGGTGCGGGAGCCGGCACAGGAGCCGGAGCCGGCACGGGGGTCGTGGTCGTGGAAGTCGAAGTGCTGGTTTTAACGGAAGTGTCTTTGGAGTCATCGCCCTTTTGCTTGACGGCGCAGGAGCTGAGTACGGCCAGGGTTACGCTGAGGAGAAGAAGGTGTTTCATCGTCATTCTCCCATGCACTGAGGTAGGGTCGCCACGGAGGCGAGCAGGTCTTTCATATTGTATCTTCCTTGCGCAGCAAACTCGCTAGCCAGCTGGCTCACCAGCAAGGCCTCCGTGCTGTTCGGGTCGCGTAAGCAGACCCGCTTGAACACCCGCTTCACCATGCAGCTGGAGAAGGCATTGGTCTGAGAAAGCAGCTGGCCGAAAGCCTTGGCGCCGGAGCCGCTGTCCGCCCCGTTCCAGCCGATCGAGGCATTGGGGCCGGCGATCCAGAGGTTGATCCAGGAGTTGTCGGTGGTAGTGAAACCGCCGGGGAAAACCGTGTTGTTCTGGTTGTACTTGGCTTGCACCGCACCGGGAGTATGGGTCACCTGGTTGTTGGAGAAGTTGAAGTAGGCGAAGGCTCCGGCCAGAGCATCCATTCCGGCGTGGCAGCCTACGCACGTCTGCTTGTAGGTGCGGCTGTCACCACCGGGTGCGCGGTCCACGTCGCGACGTACCCGGAAGTCCGGGCGGGTGGTGTCCTGCAGGTTTTCCATATCCATGCAGAGGAAGTTTTTCAGGGCGAAGCGCACCGCGCGGCGGTTGGTTCCGGCGCTGAAAAAGGCGGCGCCGGCGGCCCGCGTGGTCAGAACGCCCGCCACTTCGGCGATGCCGGTCACGGTCGTCTGCTGTTTTCTCACGAGGTATTGCTTGAGGCTGATGTTGCGTATGCGGGCGGTGGAGGTGTAGTCGGCGATATTGGCCGGGTTTACCAGCGCGTTCTGCAGGTCGATGTAGTGCTGGTTGTTGGCCTTCTGGTAAGGGGTGAGGTGGCGCTTGGTGGTCACCGCGCCGGCCGCGTCCAAGGTCGAAACGAGCGAGTCGTCGCCTACATATATAATGTCACCGTAGAGAACCTGGTCGAAGCTGACGTTGTCCCGGATCAGCCCCATGGCCGTGGCGGAATAGTCGTTCAGGTCCACGAGGGGGCTGCCGTCCACGTTGGTCCAGGTCGAGAACCAGTTCTTCAGCATTATATTGTAGAAGTTGTCGTTGTCCATCGCGAGCAGAGCGGCGCTCTTGACATTGCCTTGCTTGATGAACCCGTCCATCTGCGCCAGCGTGGTCGCGCTGGGGGGCACTCCCGCCAGGCGGTCATGCAGGCGTTTGGCCTGCTCTACGGATCCGGCGTGGGCGGTGGTGGGCAGAGTGGAAGTGGTCAGACCTAATATAAGGAGGAGAACCAGGGGTGCTTTTTTCGTTTCCATATTCACCATCACGAGGGTGGAACACAAAGCTTCTATATATTCGTTCGTCGCTATTCACTTTCTCCTTTAAACGTTCGAGTCGAATTTATGAAAAAAAACAGAAGTGTAGAACCTTCCGGCGTGTGCCCAAATCTTGGACACCCCCCTGTTGGGGAAAAAACAGTCGGCATCAGTCCTGCACTGTACCAGGTGAACGCACGGAAACACGGTTTAAGGGATTTAGGCCGACAGGAATCGCGACAGCTGGATAAAAGTTCGATAGCGGAACCCGGAAGCCTAGCCCAAATCTTAAGGAATGGAGATCGGCAATGAAAGTATTCAAACTGGTTCTGTTTACGTCCCTCCTCACCCTGACCACCCCTGATATTGCCAATGCGATCCAGCCAGGAATGCCCCTTCTGGTAGGACAAGACTCGGTAGCCGTAGCCTACTCTGTACCGAGCGAAAGCGCCTGCATCATCCTGGAAACTGACGGTGGCTTCGATGATTCCGACCTTAAAGGGATCCAGTCCCTGATGTCGGATATCGATGTGAAAGCCGGCCCCGGAGTTTTCGAAACCCAGGCCGACGGACAGCTTCCTTATACATATGGACTGGTAGCCGACCTGAAAGGCACCAAGCTCGTTTACCGCGGACTGCTTCCCTCTGAACGCCTGACCGGCGTGAAGGTGACCTCCAAGAGCGGCAAAACCCTGATTGATCTCGTAAGCCAGAATTTCGCCCGCAAAGGACGCGTGGACTTCGTGTACTCGGAAAGCTGCGGCGGCTAGGAGGCCCTATGTACGGACTTAGCTTAGGTCATTTAGTTATCGTGTTAGTAGTAGTGCTCTTGTTTGGTTCCCGCCGCCTTCCCGAGCTCGGCTCGGCGATGGGCAAGGGAATCCGGGCCTTCAAAAAAGGCCTCGAAGGCGAAGACGATCCCCAGAAACGCGAAGAGATTCAGAGCCAGAAATAGTTTCCTGATCCAGTTTACCGTGCGCGCGCTGCCACCACCCAAGAAGGGGACTGGCGGCGCGATTTATTTTCGGGCCAGCAGCACGGGCAGAAAAGCCGCCAATAATCCAAAGACCGGGCTCGCAAAAAGATAAAAAAACGCCAGCCCCGCCTTTCCCCTTTCCAGCAGCACCATGGTCTGCAGCGAATAGGCCGAGAAGGTGGTGAAGCCACCGCAGAATCCGACCAGCAGGGCGGTTTGCAGGGAAGGGGGGAACAGGTTTTTGTGGGTGGCCAGCACATAGAGCGCTCCGGCCAGGAAGGAGCCGAAGATATTGATCGCGAAGGTGCTGAACGGGAAGCTTTCATTCCAGGGAGCGAAGGCCAGATCAAGGCCGTAACGGCAGAGCACGCCGAAGATGCCGAAGAGGGAGATGAGCAATACGCCTGTCATGCCGTAAGTGTAGCAGGAATTTTCAGCGCTTGCCGTAAGTGAAACGCCGGATGCTCCAGCCGAGCTCGAGCGTGGCCATGCCGCCCAGAGTGGCGCCCAAGGCCCAGGCGAGGGTCATCGCTTCCATCACCTCGGCGCCAAAACATACGAAGGCGCCAAGCGATAACCCCACCGTCGCCGTGATCTGCAACAGGCGGCGTTCGCGCAAAGCGCGCACTTCCTCGGGGCGCAGCACTAGGCTCGCCGCCAGGAGGCTCACGCCCACGAAAAGGGCCCCGCAGCCGAGCATGCATACGCTCTTCCCGTATTGCATCAGATAGTGCATGAGGCCGTGGCTGCGCGAGAACGCCATGCCGAACTGCGGGCAGTAGGCGAGCGACAAGGCGCCGGCCAGGGTTTGGATGAAGGCGAGCTTTCCCAGCACCTGCCAGAAAGGCGGCTGCAGCTTCACAAAAATTTTACTGCGCACGGCTTCAGAAAGCACTACAGGCGGCGACAGGCGCTCTGCCTCGAGAAACTCCTGGAGTTCACTTTTCTGCATGGCTACCTCGCAAAAACTGTACGGCCCGGCTCACGAGCTTTCTCGCATTGGCCGGGCTGGTTTCGAGCTGTGCTGCGATCTGCTCGAAGGAAAATTCCTCTCCATAGCGAAGCTCCACGGCCCTTCGCTGGGAGAGAGGCAGGGCACCCAGGTTGATTTCGGGACGGTCTTCTTCCCGCATGGGCAGAGGCTCCGGCACGGCTGGCACGGGAACTTCCACCGTTTGGGAACGCTTTTTCAGCGCATCCAGCAGCTCGCTCCGGCAGATCGTGAACAGCCAGGGCAGGAAGGCGTAAGAAGCGTCGTAGCGGGAGCGTGACTTATGCAGCTTGAGGAAGGTGGCCTGAAAGATGTCGCTGGCCAGGGCCTCGCTGCGCACCTTCTTCCGCAAAAAACCGAAAACCTGGGGCGCATGGCGGGCGTAGAGCTCGGCGAAGGCATCCGCCTCGCCGAGCTGGTAAGCAACCATCAGCTCTTCATCAGACTTGCAGGCATCCATTCCGAAGATTCTGACACGGAAACGTGAGGGCGGGAACTTAGTTATGGCCGTCGCAACAATCGCAGCCATCATCGCAGTGGCCATTGTCACAGCAGTCGCAGTCATCGCAGCCGCCGTTGCCGCAATGCCCATTGTCACAGCAGTCGCAGCCATCGCAATGCCCTTGGGTAATAACCGACTTGGAAGCCTTGGGATCGAGATTTTCCCTGGCGAAGGAAAGAGGGGAGGCGAACAGGGTCATAGCGGACAAAAGCACCATCGTTTTCATAGAAAATACTCCTTTTCGAGGAGTACGAGACGCATGGTGCTTTTGTGACAAAAAATTTAGTTTTTCGGAGGCGTGGATTTCTTCCAGGCGTCCACGCTTTCGAGGCGCTGGTACCAGCTCTGGATGTTCTTATAGGAATCCCAGGGGAGCTTTCCTTGGGCCGCATACATCAGGTTGGCCCCCATCATGAAATCGGCAAGGGTCACCGTATCGCCACACACGAATTTTTTGCCGGCGAGGCTGCTGTCGAGCACCTTAGCGTATTTGTGGAAGTCGTCCGTACCCTCCTGGAGGGCCTTCGCATCCACCGGATCCTTGCTGAACATCGGCTTCACGTAGTTTTCCCAGACGATGGTGCCGCAGGCGGGGCCGAAGTGGCACATCCCCCAGGCGCTCCAGCGATGGATGTCGGCGCGCTTTCTGGCGTCTTTAGGGTAAAAGTCCGTATCGCCTTTTTTGTCAGCGAGGTACTGCATGATCGCGAAGGATTCCCAAAGATGGAAGCCGTTGTCGTCGAGGATCGGCACGGAGCCGTTCGGGTTCATTTTCATGAAGTCCGGGCCCGTCATCTCGGGCGAGTGGAATTGCACCGTCATCAGCTCCACGGGGGAGTTGAGGTGATAGGCAGTGGCGAGCGTGCGGCGGCAGGGGGGTGACATGGGGTTCTGGTAAAGCTTCATGGGAATCTCCTTTTTGGATTGGGTGTACCATAGTACGGCATACGCCGGTTTGGCGCTCAGCGTAGAAACCAAATGTCAGATCAGGACTTCATTAGCCCACTGCTCACCGGCTAATAAAAACACATCTATAGGAAATAGCCTTAGACTAGCGGGGCTTACCCGGCTGCTTGAGGGTCACAGTGCGCCATGAGAAAATAGACTATAGGGCTTCCGCCCTCAGGGAGAGTTTTATGGGTTCTTCACGCCAGCGTATATTCCGATTCTCCACGCTTTTCGTGGGGTCGGCTTTGCTCGTTTCCTGCTCAAGCTCGCCCATGAAGGCCCGCCTTGATAGAAATTTTGTTTATAACTGCTCGCTCGAGCTGATCGGGAAAGATGTGTCTCCGGCCGATGCCGAACGCATCTGCACCTCCTCGCACAATGCTGAGCTGGCGGAGGATAAGAAGGGCCGAAGCACCGAGCCCGCAGCCGCCGAAGCCACTCCCGCGCCTCAGAGAGCGCCTGCCGCCGAGGCCGCTCCCAAGGAATCGCCCGCGCCCGCGGCTCCAGCTGCGCCCGCTGAAGCGAAGTAGGTTTTGCCTAGTCTCTATGGGGCACAAAAACCAGATCGAGCTCGCCGGCCACGCTGATTGAATAAACGCCTGGAAGCTTGAAACCTACCCGCGGGAAAAATCCGATCGTGAATCGAGCCATCTGCCAGCGCTGGTCGCCGCTTTCCTGGTAGGTCGCCATCCGTTTCTCCACCTGCTGGAGTCGTTGCTCGAATAGCTGGGCAAGCTTTGGCAGGGGCGCGGCCGAAGCGTGGAAGGGAAAGAGCGCGAGAAAAATATAGAAATAGGTCATCCCGTCCTCATGGCGAAAGGTTTCCGAAAACCAGAGTCAGACTAGCCGCGCCGGAAACGGAGGCCATCTTGATCAGCCCAGTCACCGAAACGGCGAACTCTGTTTGCAGGGTGTCTAGGCGCCAGACGGGAGTTTCTCGCTTGGCCGCCCGTTCCGTGAAGTAGCGGCCCATGCTGATTGCTTGCCGCATGCCTTTCCGGAACTTTTCCGCCGGCACTTTGGCGACGATCCGGTTCGGTCCGGGGCCCACGAAGGGCACGTCGGTGCCGTCGGGGGAAAGGGAAGGGGATTCGCCCGGCTGGTCCGTGCGGATGAACGCCAGCTTGCTATTCGCCGCGACGGCTGCGGAGGCCAGCCCGAACTCGCGCTGGTAGCCCACGGCCAGGCCGAATTCGATGGCGTTGAGCGGAAATCCACCTTCCCGGATCGGGCGGGCGTCAGTTTCCGCCGCGGGAATCAGCGCCGCCATACTGGAAACAAAGCGGTGCATCCGGCGGTCGGCGGCGGTGGGAGGATTCAAGACGCGCGCGACCTCGGGGGCCACCCAGGTGAAGGTCATGGCCACGGCTCCGCCCGCCTCCCAGGTGGGGGTGATTTGGCCAGACGCCCCGAAGCCGACCTCGAAGGCAAAGGCCGCCAGGCGCCAGCGCCGGAGCGGGGGCATCGATTCAAGAGCGCGGCAGGTATTCAGAAAGCGCATGCCTTCGGCATTGGCGTTCCGGCGGAATCTTTTCTCATCGCGTATCGTCTTGCCGGCGAGTGCGGTTTGGATGGCAGGCTCGAGGGCGGAAGCAACCTGTTTCTCCGACATCGACCCACGGAATGCGATTCCGGAAGCAGACCGCGTGGCAGAAGGAGGAGGAAGTCCCCTGGCGGTCTTTCTCCAGGTGGCCCGCACCGCCGCCGCCCCGTCCAGAATTGTGCTGCCGTAGAGCCCGCCTACGCCGACCGCGAAGTTGGCGATCAGGCCATCGAGGTGCCAGGGGACAAAGTCGCTGGGGTTCTGCGCGATCAGGCTCGGCGCCGCGCTGGAAGTTTCCGGTTCTACTTCCGTGAGGGCGTCGGTATAGATCCCAAAGGCCGCCTCCACGGCTTTGTCGGTTTCCGGGCTTGTCGGCTCGGGCGGGGTTTCATTTTCGAGCTGATACCACGATGGAGGAAGATGGGGATCCTGGGTGGGCGGAGTTCCGCCGTCGCGTGCACACGCGGTGAGCAGAAAAGTTCCGGCCAGGAGAAAGGAAAGAAAAAGTTTCATCAGAGATCCGGATAAGGGGGATGAGCGCTGTTGGTAAACACGAGGCGGATGCGCGCGACCCCTCTCCAATGGCGCAGCGGACCGAGGCGGAAGTTTCCTGTGAGGAAGAGGCCTACTGCCAGAGTGCGCAGTTGCCAGGGCTGCTCGCGCGGCTGGGGACGGCGTGAAAGGGCAGGTGCGAACGAGTCGCGTACGGTGGCAATGGAGTTCGTGAGATCACGCTGGAAAACCGCGAGGGGAAGCTGGGCGGAGACGGCGCCGCTTTCCGGTGTATAGCCAATCAGGGCGATGGTTTCACCCCCGTAAAGGCTTTCTCCTGTGGCGGCGGAGGAGGAGAGCAGGCAGCACGGCAACGCGAGCGTAAAGATGAGAGAGGATTTCGAAATGGCCTGCATGCATATCTCCTGCGGCGGAAAGCTAGAACTCTGCGGCCGGAAAGTAAAATGAAGCGGGCAGCTTGCCGCTGGGATAGGGAAATAGAGCTGCGGTGGAATGGTTCGCTACACGAGCTGCCAATAGCGGGCGAGCATGAAGGTCCCCAGGAAAAATACCAGAAGGGAAACCAGCTTTCGAAAGAATTTCTCATCGATAAATCGCAAAAGACGTTGGCCAAGGAAAGTTCCGATCACCACTCCCAGGGTGCCGCAGGCCAGAAGGGCGGAGTGCTCCAAAATTTCCTTGTAGGAAGTCCAGAAATAGACAGGCATGCGGGCCCCATCGACGATTACGCCGACCGCCGTAGCCGTAGCCACAAAGGATTGTCGCTGCAAAGAAAAATTGAGCATGGCAGCCGACCGGATCCCGCCCTGATTGCCCACGAGTCCGCCGAGCAGGCCGGAGACCCCGCCGGCAATCCAAGCTCCGGCACCGTGAAATTTCATGCGCTCGGAAAGGCCGCTGGCTCCCGCCAATCCCGCAGATACCAGAATTCCGCCGAAGATGAGCGTGATCGCGCCCGGCTCGAAGCGGTGGTGCAGGAGGGCGCCCAACAGGCCCCCCGCCGCGCTCATGCTGCCGAAGCTCAGCAGCAGCTTGCGGTCGATGTGTTTTCGCAGCATCCAGAAGCGGATGGTGGTAGCCACGAGGTGCGGAATGGAGACCAGGGAAATGGCCAGCTTAGTCGTGGTTTGGGTTGCGAGCAGGGGAGTAAGGATGCTTCCGATCCCGAAACCCGAAATGGACGCGACAGCTCCGGCGAATGTGGCTGCGGAGAAAAATTGCGCTTCGAAAGTCATGCGAATCAGTTTCCCATCTGTCCCGAAGGATTCAAAACTCTAATAAGCCATTCGCGCCTTGCCGCACGGAGGCAAAATGAGACTTTCAGCCCCTATGCTATAAGAAAGCCATGACATCGCTCTTCACCCGCAAGACCTTCCAGTACTTCGATCTCGCCAAGAAAAATAAGTTCCGAAAGGGCTGGTTCGAAAAAAACAAGGATCTCTACGAAGGGGCCGTGAAGGAGCCCATGAGCCTGCTGATCCGCGAGATTGACGAGAGATTCGCCTTCAAGCTCCCCGGTATCGTGATCAGCCCGCGGAAAATTTCCCGTCCGCTGCGCCCGCTGGCGAAGGCGAAGGAGCATGGCTATGTGAAGGCCGGAGCGATGTTTTTCCTTTCCGAGAAAACCACCTCGCAGTTCGAATGGAACCCGGGCCTCTACCTGCATCTCGGAGACGAGAAAGAAGACAACATCATCGGTATGGGGCTCTATATGCCTTCGAGCCGGCAGATCAAACGGCTGCGCTCCGCTTTTGTGAAAGACTATAAGGTACTCGACAGAATTCTCGCGGACCGCAAATTTAAAAAATATTGGAAGAAGAGCCTCGCCAATGAGAAATACGTGCGCTTCCCCAAGGACTACTCGCAGGATGACCCTGCCGCGAAGTACCTCTGGTACAAGCAGCTCTTCGTGAGCCGCCATTTCAAACGTACAGAAGTGACGAGCAAGGCGTTTCCTGAGCTGGTGCTAAATTCATTTGAGGCGGGAATTCCCTTGCTCGCCTGGATCCGCGACTCCGTGGGCATTTTTAACCGGCGGGAGTATGAGCGGGAGAAGCTCGAGAGAATGGCGGAGCTTTAGGGAAAGTTTTAAACTTTCCGCGAGCGTCTCAACACCGACTTGATCTGGTACCAGGCGTTCCAGATTTTGAGCTTGGAACGATCCCCGATCATCATCGACGCCGAGGCAGGATCGTAGTGCCTTGCGTTCTCTCCCATCTGGCGCATTACTACCTCATCCAGTGCCGATACGGCGCCGCTCAGCGAGGGATCCTCCGAAACCGCACGCGCCATCAGATTTTCGAGCGTGCGCACGATTTCGTCCTTCGTGACCGGCTTTTCCAGCACGGCATCAAAAAGGAGGCCATCCACTACCTCCTTCACGTGGCCGGTGCACAGCACCACCGGCAGATTCACGCGCTTTGCCCGTAGGTAGTGGATGACCTCACAACCGTTCATTCCCGGAATCTGATAATCGACGATGGCCGCGAAGAAGCCGCCCGGATTGGCCTCGAGAAACTGCACTGCCTCGAAGGGAGAGTTGGTCGTAACCACCTCGAAATGATTTTCGAGATAGCGCTTATAGGCCTGCAGCGTATAGGACTGGTCGTCGAGCACGAGAATCTTTTGCATGGCTTAAACCCCTTCCCCTTTGCTGATGTCCATGGCCGCTTCGATCACGAAGGCACCGAGCTCGGTGCGGAACTGCACGGCCACACAGGGCCCAGTTACGGGATGGGTCACCCGGTGTCCGGGCTTGCTCTCGACCGAGGGAATGGCCGACTTGATCTCGTAACCGTCCCCGTTGAGCTTCTTTTTGGTCTGGCCGAAGATCTGGTTGCAGAGCTCGGCGGCGGCGTCGTTGATCTCGTCGCAGAGGCTGGCGTAGTTTTCGCCCAGCATCCGGTTCGCGACGGCCAGGAAGCAGCTTTGGTCGAAGGCGATCGCCATGCTGCCTTTCCGCTTGGCGCCGTCGATCTGCACGAGCGCGGAGATATCGCCGCTCGGGCTGGTGTTGGTGCGGAGAAAGATCTTCTCTTTCGTCACGGAAACCTGGGCGTTCGCCTGCAGCACGGCGATGGTGGAATCGATGAAGGCGTTCACCATGTTTACGTCATAGGAAATCTGGGTCTTCGGCGGCGCCGGAAGCAGGCGGGCGCGCAGGAAGGAGGCGAAGCTGTCGAGGGGGCTCCCCGCGAGCATGAACTCGGGCTTCAACTTGGAAAGCCCGCGCACCTCGAGTGGCACCAGCTGGTTTTCGCAAAAGACGGCCAGGTGGCGAGGCAGCAGCTCTCCCGGGACCCCGTCGAGATAGCGCATCACAGTCAGTCCGTCGCGGCGGGGCAGGTGGGCATTGAGCACCACGAGGTCGAAGCGCTGGCGGGACACTTTATTGAAGGCGTCGAGGCCGTCAGCGCTTTCCACCACGCTCACATCCGGCAAGGTTTCGACCACGCAGTCGCGCAGGGTTTTTCTTCGTGAAACTTTTTCTTCGGCAATCAGGATGTTCAGCTTACCCATACAATCTCCTTATCGATCCCTTTCATTCCTTCTGAAGGCGATCCGGTGGACTTTGCATTCTCTTTGAACTGCCTCAGGGGAAGCTGAAAATCAGGCCCGTGAGACCCGTGGTCTGTGAGCGCCGGGCATTGCTTCCGGTCCCGAAGGTGTCGTGGTCCGAGAAATCCCGGCGGCCTTCCACGCGCAGCTCGAGTCCTTTGCTGAGCGCGGTGCCGAGAGTGAGAGTGGCGCTTTGGATCGTCTGCGGGCCGCGGGACATGGCCTGGCCATGCTGGTCGCGGAAGATCTCATAACGCGGGCTCAGGTAGGTGGACTGCGAAAGCGGTGCCTTTAGAGAGGTGGCCGCGGCCCACCAGCGCGCGGAGGTGCGTCCCGAACCTAAGTCGACGCCATTTTCCTCTCCGTGGAGGAGATCGGTGGTCAACTCCCAGCCGCTGCCCAGGCCCTTCACAGCGACGATTTCATGTAAAGTACGGCGGTCGCGCTCGCTATTGGCCCGCTCGGGGCCGGTGAGCAGATTGTAGGCGATGGAAAAACCGTCATACGCGTAGCGAAGCTGCCCGCCTATGGACTGCGAGCGGTTGTTGTCGGCATAGGAGTTGGCGCCGTTATAAACCGCCACCATGCCTGTGAGCTTCTCGGGGACGATCTCATAGCTGGCCCTCGCGCCCATATGCCAGATCGGCAACCCATAGGAGTTCAGAAGAGTGCGGGAGTAGTTGTAGTTGTCGCGCGCCTTAAAGGATTCGGCGCCGAGGTGGGTGTTCATTTTCCCCGCCTCGAAGTTCCAGCGGGAGTTCTTGGGACGATAACCCAGAATCGCCTGGCCCAGGCCGCGGGACGCGTCGTCCATGCTGCTACCTTGATCCAGCTCGAGAAGCATGGAGGCCTCGTCGTGCTTGGCCAGAATCGAGATCTCCGCCAGACCGAGCGCCGTCTGGCCTGACGCGGAATCGTTCGAGCGGTAGGCGTTGGCCGGCAGATCGAAGTTTTGTGAGTGGTAAACGTCGCCATAAGCTTTCAGCTCCACGGAGGAGTCTGCCTTCGTGGAGTGAGAAGCAAGAAGAGCGAGGAACGAGAGGTAGCCGATGATGATTGCTTTGAGAGTTTTCATACTCTCAGGATCGCACACCAAGGTTTAAGGAATTGCCAAGAGGGGGGAGAGGAACGGACTCTTTACAATCGCTTTGCAGTCTCTAAACTGGCCTACTTGATTGTTGATGAACTAGGAGAAGTCATCGAGACTCAAGGCGAATCAGTGCATTCGGTACAATTCTGAAACCGAAACGGAATATGTCCTTAGCGGCTCGAGGAAATTTTCATTTCATCAACAGGCAAGTGTGCCAGTTTATGCCGTCTTCCTTGCTTGAAGATAGCGCATCAGTGTGCCCGCGATTTCGTCGAGGGGCCGTTCCATCTCCGCGCCCCCATTCTGGCGCGCTGCTTTCGGCATCCCATAGACCACGGACGTGGCCTCATCCTGGGCGATGGTGCGGGCACCTTTTTTACGGAGCGCGAGCAGGCCTGCGGCTCCGTCGCTGCCCATTCCCGTGAGGATGGCGGCTACGGCCTTGGCGCCCACATGCTCGGCCACGGACTCGAATAAATAATCGACGGAAGGGCGATGGCGGTTGACGGGAGGATCGTCGGTGAGACGGATCTCGAGGCCGTCACCGCAAAGCGCGAGTTTCATCTGCCGCCCCCCGGGGGCGATCAGCACCAGGCCGGGGCGTAACTTATCTCCATGTTCCGCTTCCTTGACCGCAAAAGGACAGAGCTGTGCGAGACGGTCGGCGAAGGCGCGCGAAAATACCGGCGGGATATGCTGCACGATCACCGTGGGCGGAATCGCGGCAGGCAGGCGGAGCAACACCTCTTTCAGCGCCTCCGTTCCTCCTGTGGAGGCGCCGAGCGCGATCACGGCGCCCGAATCGAAAACGCCACCGCTCACTGAGATGCGCGGGGTGTTCCGGATCTTGTGGGCTCTTACTCTCGCCTCCGAGGCCACGCGCAGCTTCTCTCGTAAAAGCGGAGCGAAGTTCGGAAGGTCCGAGAGGTTGGGCTTCTGCACATAGTCCACGGCCCCGATTTCGAGCGCGTGCAGAACCTTTCCGCCTTCCGCGCGACTAAGAGAGGTGATCATCACGGTGGGCAGGGGGAATTTTGGCAAAAAGTTTTCGAGAAAGGCTACGCCGTCGAGGCCGGGCATATGGATGTCGAGAGTCACCACGTCGGGCTTGGTGCTCTTGAGCAGGGGCAGGGCTTCTTCGGCATTCGCTGCGGTTCCCGCCACCTCGAGCCCGGGATCTTCGCGGATAATCCGGCTCAGCAGGTCGCGGATCGTCTTGGAGTCGTCGACGATCAGCACTCGGATCGCCTTCGCGGATTTTGCCGCGAGCTGGGGGCCCGAGGAAATGGCTTCGTCTTTGGGGATAACCGATGCCACCTGGAAGCGGCCAGTATCCGTATGGAAAAAAACTTTGCGGCCGTAGGGGCCACCCACATCTTCACCAATCACGGGAATGCCAGCCTGTGCCAGCAGCTCGCGGGCAAGCGCAACATTCAGCGCACCCACCTGGGCGCGTTCGTGGTCGTGCAGGAGGCAGCTCGCACCGCCCACGATTTTTGCCTTTAGCCCTGCCGTTCCGCCTTTTCCTCGCAATGCCTCAATCAGGGCGGGGATGGCGAAGCTGCCGTATCTGTTCGGCTCGCCTTCCTCGCCACCGCCGGGATTCGGAAGGGCGTAGTGGATCAGGCCGCCAGCTTTGGCAATCGGATCGTAAAGCGCGACCGATACGCAGGAGCCGAGCACCGTGCTCAGCACGGCGGGTTCGCGGGAGACCACGACGTCTCCGATATGGATCGGAATATTCGCCATGTTCAGAGACCTGCTTTCTTCCGGTAGATGGAAGGGCTCACATAGGTCCAAGGGTGCTTGAGGTTCTGCAGCGACTCGGAATGCCCGATGAACAGGAGCGCGCCTGGCTTGGCGGCTTCATAGAGCTTCTTGGCCACCTTTTCGATCGTAGCGGGCGAAAAGTAGATAAGTACGTTACGGCAGAAAATTAGATCGAAATCGCGGCGCGGGGGGTCGGGCAAGATCAGATTATGTTGCGCGAAGATCACCCGGTCTTTCACCTCACGGCGGATTCGCACCCAGTGGGCGATCTCCTCCGTGCCGCGCGAGACAACGGCTTCCCGCAGCTCAGGCGGGATCTGCTGCAAAATTTCTTTTCGGTACACAGCGCGCTTGGCTTTCTCCAGCACGTCTGTATCGATGTCGGTGGCTAGGATCTCGACGCGCTTTCCAGGCTGAAGGGAGCGTCCGAGGGACATGCTCAGGGTGTAGGGTTCCTCTCCCGTCGAAGCAGCGGCGCACCACACACGCAGGTCCTGGTTCTTGGATTTCATCCAGGACGGCATAAAGGTACGTTCGAGATAGTCGAAGTGGCCTTTCTCCCGGAAGAACTCCGTCTTGTTCGTGGTCAGCAGGTTCACGAAGGTCTGCCACTCCGGGTCGTCGGAAGGGAGCCGCTCGAGCTGCTTCACGTAGGAGGCGAAACCTTCGAGGCCCGACTGGTGCACATGGCTGCGGAGTCTCGCTTGCAGGAGCTCTCTTTTCGCGGGGCTCATGGAGATTCCTGCTTTGGTTTCAAGTAACCGGGCCAGGGAGGCGAAGTCCTTCTCAGCGAGAACAGGTAAGGACGACTGTGATAAGGCGGCTGCGAACATATTCACCTCCAAGGCCCAGGTCAGATCAATGGCTCAGATCCATTACACTTCGCGGAAACGGGGGTCTTCGTACTCCGGAGCGGTTTCTGCTCCCGCGGCCTGGCGCATGGGCGCGGGCTTTTCAGCCTTCGCCTTGCGTTGCTCGAGCTTCACCACCTTGGCTTCCGTTTTTTGCTTGGCAGCCTTGGCCGGGGCGGGGGCAGCGGGAGCCTGCTGGCCCGCGCTTCCTTCCACCGCCTGCACGAGGTTGTTCACGAGCGAGTTGAGCGATTCCGCCTGAGCCGAAAGCTCCTCAGCCGCGCTCGCCGCCTCTTCCGAGGTGGCAGCGTTCTGTTGGGTTACCTGGTCGAGCTGGTTCATCGCCTTGGTGATCTCCTGAACGCCCTGCGACTGCTCATTGCAGGCCGTGGAGATTTCGCCAGCCATCTTCGCCACGCTGGTCACGCTTTTCACGATCTCGTCGAGTACAGCGCCGCAGCTCTGGGCCGTCTGCGTGCCGTTCTCCACTTTCGTGCGGGTCTGGCCTACGATGCCCTCCACTTTCTGGATGCTGCTCTCGAGCAGGCTCGAGATCTCTTCCGCGGCACTGCCGCTCATCTGGGCAAGGTTGCCCACTTCTTCGGCCACCACGGCGAAGCCCTTGCCGTGTTCCCCGGCGCGGGCCGCTTCCACGGAAGCGTTGAAGGAGAGCAGCTTCGTCTGGAAGACGATGTCGTTGATCACCTTCGTCTTGCTGTCGATTTCACGGATCACCTTCACGATCTCGGCGATCTGCGAGTTGCTCTCATTGATCTCCGCCATCGAGCGGATCATCTGCTCCACAGCCTGCTTGCCTTTGTTGGTGCCGCCGAGCGACTCGTCCGTGGCACGGGCCGAGTTGCGGGAGTTTTCATTGTTCTTGTTCACCATCGAGCTCATCTCCTCGATGGAGGCAGCGGTCTCCTCCAAGGAAGCAGCCTGCTCGGTGGCGGCCTGGGAAAGCTCTTCCGAAGAAGAGGCGATCTGGCCGGCCGCCGACGATACCTGGCCGCTCGATTCAGCAATGGCGGTGCTGATCGCGCGCAGGGTGCGCACGAGGCCGTTCGAGAAGAGCACCGCGAAGATCAGGCCGATGAGCGAGCCCAGGCCGAGAGTGCCCATGGAGAGTGTCGCGCCGGCGCGGGCCGAGGCGATGCCCTCGTCACCATTCTTCTTGGAAAAGTCCTTGTGGTATTCGCGCCATTTCATGGAGTTGGTGCGTACCTTGTCACCAAGGGGGTTGACCTCGGAGGTCACAATCTGCACGAACTGTTTGAATTCGGGAGATTTCTCGTTTGAGGCTTTGGCATAGGTATCCAGGGCCTTTTTCTGGGCCGCGCGCTCTTCGTCGATGGTCTTCTTCACTAGATCGTAGGTTTCCTGTTCTCCGGGTCCAAAGGGAATGGTGTTATAGACCTTATCGGCGTCGTCAAATTCCGACCATTGCTTTTCGATGGCTTTCACATGGTCTTGGTCATTCACTTTGTTGGAAAGAGCGAGCTGAGTCATCAGCACCCGCGTCTGCCGCTCCTTCACCAGCATCTCGTATACGTTTACAAGATTGGGAACGTTGATGTCGGTCACCTTTGCGTAGCTGGCGGCGGTGCGCGAGGACGACCACTGGCCGATCCCGCCTACCACGACGGATACCAGCACCAGGAAGCCGGAAAGGGTGAAAAGTTTAAAACGCAGGCTCATGTTCTTCATAGGTACCTCTTTCTAGAAAATCGTTTTTAGTCAGTCGGTTCGTTAAGCGGCTTTGGTTTCTTGCGAACGTTTGAGGGCTTTGAGGTCCTCAACGCTCAGGGTTTTCGCGATGTTCAGAAGCAGCACCAGCTTTTTGTCCTTACGGGCCACGCCTTCCACGTAGTCGGTAGGCGTGCTGCTTTCCACATCGGGAGTCGGGCTGATCTCTTCCTTGGTGAGGGAGAGCACGGTGTCCACCGAGTCGACCACTACGCCGAGAGACAGAGGCGAGAGATCGAGGATCACGAAGGCCGTCTGCCGGCTGTTCTCTTTCGTGGTCATCTTGAACTTGAGGCGGAGATCGATCACTGATATCACCTGGCCGCGGAGGTTCATGATGCCTTTGAAATACTGGGGAGTGTACGGAACGGGGGTTGTCTCCGTATGCGCGATCACTTCTTTAACCTGGAGAAGCGGGATCGCGTACTGCTCCTTGCCGAGCGAGAAGGCGAGATAGCGCAGGTCCTCAGTGGTTTGCTTGGTTTCAATATTGGGGATCAGGTTGTCGTTCATGCTATGGCTCCTTTGGGAATCGCGTTTTTTGATTTCTTGCGGAGTGAGCTCGTCACTTCAAAAAGGTCGAGGATCAGGCTGGCCTTGCCGTCGCCCAGGATCGCGGCGCCGGAGATGCCGGGAAGGCCGGTCACTTCTTCGCCCAGGCTTTTGATAACCACCTGCTGCTGGCAAAGGATCGAGTCCACCAGCATGGCGAAGGGCGGAAGGGAATTGTCGGCACAAATGAGGGCAATGGCTTCTGAAGCTTTTCCGTTGCCTTTGGCTCCTCGTTTCAGGAGTCTGTCGAGGCGATAGAGCGGCAGACTTTTCCCCCGGAGCAGCAGCACCTCGCCGGAGTTCTGAATGGTGCCGAGATCGCTTTCTTTCGGTTGCAGGGTCTCGTGCACCTGATTGATCGGTACCACATATCGCTCCCCGCCCACGCTCACCACCATCCCATCTATGATGGCCAGCGTGAGGGGGAGCAATACGCGGAAACAAGTTCCTTTGCCGAGATCTGTCTCAATTTCCACTTCGCCGCGGAGTGCGGAAATATTCGTCTTCACCACGTCCATGCCCACGCCGCGCCCGGAAACATCAGTCACGGCCTCTTTGGTGGAAAAGCCCGGGGCAAAAACCAGATGATAGGCTTCTTCATCGCTCAGCTCGGCATTGGCGGCGAGCAGGCCCTTTTCGCGCGCTTTTTTGCGCAGCTTTTCCGCGTCGAGGCCGCGGCCATCGTCGCGGATCTCGATTACAATCTGCCCTCCGCGGTGGAAGGCGGACAAAGAGATGTGCCCAACGGGAGATTTGCCTGCTTTTTCTCTCTCTTCCTTGTTTTCAAGACCGTGGTCCACGGCATTGCGCACCATGTGAACCAGAGGATCTCCCAGTTGCTCGATCACGGTCTTGTCGAGCTCGGTTTCGTCCCCGGAAGAGCGGAACTCCACCTCTTTGCCGAGAGTGGCCGAGGTATCGCGTACGATCCGCTGCATCTTCTGGAAGGTCTGGCGCACCGGCAGCATCCGCAGGCTCATCGAAACCGTCTGCACCTCTTTGATGATCTTGCTCATTTGGCCGATCGTTTTCAGCATGAGCGGGTTCAGATTGGAGGCGGCCTGGCGGCGCTGCTGGTCCATCACAGTCTGGAGAATCGAAAGCTCGCCCACGTTGTTGAGCAGGTGGTCGATCTTCTCCAGCGCCACGCGCACGCTCTCATCAGCCGCGGGTTTGGTTGCCGGAATAGAGGGCTGAGCCGCCGGCTCTTTATTTGGGGGGGGAAAGGCAGAAGCGGGCGGCTCAGCCTGAAGGTCTTGGGTAAAATCGCCTTCCATCTCGGTGCAGAGCGCGGGGTTCGCGCACGAGGCGGAGGTGTCGGCGCGGAGGCGCTCGACGGTCGAGGAAAGATAGTCGTTGCAGCGGAGCAGGAGCCCGATGAGTTTCGGGGTCACGGGAATCTCCCCGTTCTTCACCTTCAGCAGGAGGGATTCGAGCTTATGCGCGAAGTCCTTGAGGTCGGTGAAGCCAACGGCTCCGGCCGAACCCTTGAAGTTATGGGCCAGCCGGAAGATCTGCTCGATCACGGCCGGATCACGGTGGGCGTTCTCGAGGTTCAGGAAGCACTGCTCGGCGTTCGCCAGCAGCTCCTTTGCCTCATCGAGAAACCCCATCCGAATTTCCGCTTCGAAGTTTTCCATGTGAGCTTGATCGGACGCTACGGCGCGCGAATTCAGCGTAAATTCAGGTCTTTGCACTACCTTTGCAGTGCCCTTGCAATTGCTTTGCAGTCCGCCGCCGGCTGGATACAGTTTTTTTGTTTAGGCCGTTCTTTAGGCCAGTGCGGAGGTGGACGCTGGGGAGGGTGCGGAAGGAGACAGGGCCGGTGCCTCCCGGAGGGTCACGGTGACCGCCGTGCCTGTGTTGCCGTGAATGGCGAGCTGGCCGCCATAGATGGATACGAAATCCTTCACCACCAGAAGCCCGAGTCCGGTGCCGATCTCGCCCGCGGTGCCGGGCTGCGAAACCTCGAAGCTCTCATCGAAGAGTTTGTCGAGAATGCCCTGGGGGATCCCGGCGCCTTCATCCACCACTGAGATTCGCACTTCCCCATCAACTCGCAAGGTGCCGAGAGTAACTGTGCCCCCCGGGGGCGAAAATTTGATGGCGTTGCTGACGAGGTTCGCCAGCACCTGGTGGGTGAGGCTCACGGGCTCGGCCAGAACGAGCAGATCCTCGGGGCAATCGGCGACCTTCAGGGTGACTTTTTTGGCCTGGAGGTGGGCGGAGAAAAGCGACTGGATCTGCTCGAAACACCTGCGCACTGGCACGGGGCTCAGGTTGACCACGCCGTCCCTTCCCCGGCTGATGTAGCTGCGTTTGGCGTGGCGGATGATGGCGATCTGCGAGCTCACGGCTTCGTCGATATTCCGGATGGCTTCCTGGCGGGCGGAATCGGAAGAAGCGTTCTCGCAGGCAAAGGAGGAGCCGGCCAGCGCCTGGGTGGTATTGGATAAATCATGGGACAGAGTGCGGAAGAGGGTGCGGATGATGCGGTTTTCCTGGTCCTTGGCCTGAGCGAGCGCCCTTTGGGTCACAAGCGCGCGCAGCTTCTGGAACAAGATGCTCGTGAGGAAGAAGCTCTCGAGCGCGCGGCCGGCCACGGCGTAGTAGGTGAAGGCCCAGTGCCCGTCGAACGCACCCGAGCGATAGGCGGAATAGATGAGGTTCGCCACGATCGCGATGGTCCAGGCAGCAGTGAAGGAGGAGGCCCAGCGGCGCTTTTTGTAAATCAGGTAAACCAGGGTGACCGCATTCAGGGCCATCGAGAATTCCACTACCGGATAGAGGATGAACCAGGCCATCGGCCGCAGGGTGGGGAAACAGCCGACCACGGCTACAGCAATCAGAGTTGCGATCGTCGCCACGAAAATCTTGTTGATTCGGGGGAAGGAGGTGCGGAATTCGAAGAAGGCGGTCACGAAAGCGAGATCGAGGATCACGGAAAGCATGATGAACGGGAAGGCGAGATGGGAGGAGCCAGGCAGCCAGGTGCCTCCGAAAAGCAGATCCCAGAGCCCCCGGTTGATGAACGAAGAAACGCCGAGGCAAAGATAGAACATTCCGTAAAGAAGGGAACTCGGCTCGCGGAGAGTGAAGGCGGTACCTAGCGAAAGCAGCACCACGAAAGCGCAGACGGCGAGCGAAGCGCCGATCAGCGCCACGAGCAGCTGCACGCAGCGCCAATAGTAGTCGCCGCGCATGAAGTAGAATTCGTCGAACATCGCCGCCCTGGTTTCCACCCGCAGCAGAATCTCGCTTCCGGGAAAGGTGCGCTCAGCGGGCAGCGGAAAGGCGTATTCGAGGGCGGGAATGGCGCAGGTGGAATCGTTAAGCAGGGCATTGCAGCTGCCGAGGTTATCGATCGTCCCTTTGTTCACGAGGAAGGCTTGCATCTTCCAGACGACCTCGTTGGCTCCGGTGAACAGCACCACCCCCTGCTCGCGCCACTGGTAAACCTCGGGCAGGAGCGGAACCTTGACCCACAAGATCCCATTGCGGGGAGGGATGGTGCGGCGCTGGATCGTCTGGAAGTCTCCGCGGTTGAGCACCTGCTGCGGGGCCAGGGTTCCTGTTTCGTCGTGAATATAGGTGGCGTGCTGCTGGCGGACGAAGAGCCCCCGGCCCTCCTGTAAGTTGGCGTAGGCCAGACCCAGGACAACCAGAAGCGCGATAATTGGGCCAATCCACCGAAGCATGCGCATTAGTCTAAGTCATTAGTTGAGCATGCTGAAGTTTTTCAGACAGCATTCGGGCGAACTGCTTCTGATGGGGGGCGGTGGTATGGTCAAATTTCGTTATCTCCCCTAAAGCCAGACGTGGATCGGTTCGCTCCTGACCCATGCGCACACAGGAGCGCTCGTCGAAGGTACGAGCCATCTGGATCATCTGGATCTGCGAGCGGAAGCGGTGCTCTTCGAGCTCCTGGCCTTGGATGTTTACACTGAGCAGGATGCGCCTCCATTTTTCCTCGAAGCTGAGCTTGCGGTCGAGGATGAGCTTGAGGCTGGTCTCGGGCACCTTCGCCATCCACGCGTCCTCTTCCTTGCTGAGGGTGCGGCCTGACCGCAACGCGGAGGTGAGGGCGGGAGGAGCGAGGAGAAGAGCCACGTTGGCAAAGAGAGCCGAGAGCATCACCTGGGCCACGTTCTGCTGGTCGAGGCAAAGGCCGAAAAGTCCGCAGTAGGTGGTGATGGCTGGCGCGCGCTCGAGCGAGCCGAACTCACCCACGGTGGACTGGTTCGTGACGTTCCAGGCCTCCGAATAGCTGCCGATGTTCGAGAGCAGGTCTTCGCAAAGCTTGTTGCAGCGCACGAGCAGCTGCTGGCCCTCACCATACGAAGCCACCTCGCTGCGGTCGGAGAGCAGGAGAGCGAGTTCGAGGTAGTCGGCGGAAAGGGCGAGGTAATTGGCGCGGCACCGACGCTCGGTGGCGGCCGGGTTCTGGCCAGAGACGGCATCCACGTAAGTCTTGAAGGCGAAGGCGTCTTCCCGGCGGATATAATATTCGGGCACCGAGCCCAAGCGCTCGAGCCGCACCGGATCCACAGCGTCGCCGGAATGGATCACGGGAAGAAATTTTTTTCGCATCGGCAGGAGGTGGTAAACGGTGAATGGCACCTCCGTGCCCGACACGAGATCCGTGGGCTTGAGCGGCAGGAAAGAGGAGCGCAGGATCTGGCTTGCCGCGAACTGCAGCTTGCTAGTGGTGGAGAGTTCCGTTTCGAGCAGCACGAGGTTGGCACCGCATTTGCGCAGGAAGGTGGCGTCCTCTTTTTTCAGCTCCTTTTCGGCCAGCACCGTCAGGAATACGTTCGGCATCGACTGCTTGGCGCATTGGGTGAGCTCGCTCAGCGAGGCGCCGGAATCGGCCGCGGCGCTGTGGGAGAGCAGGAGAAAATTCGGGCGGTAGCTGGTTTCGAGCAGCTCCTCGAAGCGCTTCAGGCGCAGGAATTCGTGCCCGAACTCGAGCGCGAACTCCTCCACGATCACGGCGTGCTCGTCGCTGGGGGAAACCAGGAGAATGCCACTTCCTGCTTTCATGCTGACTTCCTCAACGCCAGCGCCACCAGAAAAGGACCGGCCTCGCTTTGGCATTTAAATTTCAAAACTCTACTGGAGTTACGGAGTGCCACGGACAGATTTGCGCCCAGCACGGTGGCAGGAATGGCCGGCTGGAAGTCGAAGCCTGCCTGGTTCATCGAGGTGCGGGCCGAGGCATAGATAATATTGAGCAGCTCACTGCAGGCATCGGCGTTCTGCGCCGTGAGCGCGGGATACTTTTCCCCCAACATCTTCTCCAGCAGCTGGAGGAGAGTGGGTGCGGGGAAGCCGAGCGCCAGCGAACCCAGAAAAGCACTCGAAGTGAGCCCCAGCACGCTGATGCAGTCGATGGACTTGTCTTCGCCACCGACTTCCGCGCTTACCGACTCCACCGAAACTGCTAGCCCGGCCTGCACGCGGAAGGTTTCCACGATGGAGGTGCGGATGCTAACAGGGATCTGGGCGCTGGGATGGTCGATGTTCAAGCGGCCGCCTTCGCAGCCGCTTCGAGCTTCTGCTGCAGGGTTTCTTTAGTGAAAGGCTTTAAGACATAGCCGGTCACGCGGGCCTCGAGCGCCTCCTTCACCTGGTGAGCTTCCGCTTCCGCAGTGAGCATCACGAAGGGAAGTTTGGCGAAGCGGGCGTCGTGGCGCACCTTTTTGAGCAGCTCGATGCCGGTGCAGTTGGGCATATTCCAGTCGGAAACTACGAGCTGCACAGGAGGCGAGGCGGCCTCGAGAACGGAGTAGGCTTGCTTACCGTCCACGGCTTCCACGATATCGGTGAAGCCAAGATCCTTGAGGTGCTTGATCACGATCTTGCGCATCGTGAGCATATCGTCCACTACGAGTACTTTGGTGTTGAGGCTGAACATCTCTGAGCTCCCTTCGTTGCGGTTCTATCTCCATTATCGGAGAGAATCGCTTCGCAGAGGTTCAAGAGAATGCAAAGGTGGATTGTGGCGAAAAAAAAGGGAATTTATTGAGCTGAATCCTGGCGGCGACGCATGATGAAGCCCGCCCCATATACGTTGGCGAGCTCGAACTCCGAACGGGAGAGTTGTTTTCGCAGATTCACGAGGTGGCTATCGATGGTTCGCTTTCCCACCTTCACGCCCTTCCAAACAGTGTTGAGCAGGTACTCCCGGCTCACGATCTTTTCCGGGTTCTCCACGAAGGTGCGGAGTAGTTGGAATTCGAGGGTGCTGAACGGAACTGTCTCTCCGGAGATCATCGCCTCGTGGCGGTTGGGCACCAAGGTGATGCTTCCGCAGCGGATCGTCTTGGCAGATGCCTCTTGGGTGGGTTTAAGCTCGTCCCAGCGGCGCAACTTGCTCGCCACGCGGGAGAGGAGCTCGGGGGCGTTGGCCGGTTTTTCGATATAATCATCGGCCCCGGCCGCGAAGGCTTTGGCCTTAATCTCGGTCTCTCCAAAACCGGTGAGCATCAGAACGGGAATGTCTCGCGTCTGAGACTCCCTGCGGAGGGCCTCGCAAAGGTCCACTCCGTTCTCGGTACCGATCTCGATGTCCAAAATAATCAGGGCGGGTTTCAGGGCCGCCGCCAGACGCAGGCCTTTTTCGGCATCGCTCGCGGTGGACACTTCATAGGTGGTGGCGAGGATCTGCTCCACCGAGCGCAAAGCACCGGCATCGTCGTCGACGACGAGAATATGCGGCTTCGAATTGTTTGAGGAAGGAACGGGCATGGCCACCTCAAGTATTCTTAATTCTCGGAGTTACGCCGGATTTAGTCAAGCAAGCCTCCGCTGCGCCGCCCAATTTTGCATTAGCTTTGCATTTGCGCCGCACCACTCCGGTTAATATCAAGGATGAACGGAATCCAAATTTTGCTTGCGGGAGGCGAAGCAGGACGGAGCAATACATATGAAAAAAATCCTGATTCTGGATGACGAGCTCGAGCTTCGGCAGTCGCTGGCGGCCACGCTGGAGATGGCCTTGCCCGTCGAGTGCGTGCAGCGCGCCAGAAAGGATGACTGCCATCAGGACGAAAGCCGCCTCAACGAATTTCATGTAGCCGTTCTCGACATCAATTTAGGCCACGGCCTTCCCACGGGACTGGATGCCTACTTCTGGCTACGCCTTTGCGGGTACCAGGGGAGATGTATTTTCATCACCGGCCATGCGCTCGAGCATCCGCTCGCGCAGGAAGCGGCCCGCTTACCTGGCGTGGAGATCTTCGAAAAGCCGGTGGAAGTAAGGCGGCTGATCGGCATCATCAAGGAGGCCCTCGGTGACTAAAGCAGCAAGGATCCTCCGCAGCCATAACCACAACCTTTTGCTGGGCCAGGCCACGCTCAACTTTCTGGGCGCCGCGATCGGCCTGCTGCTCTCCAAAGGAGCGATCGACTTTCCCGTATTGATGGCTGCAATGCTCGTGGTGCTCGGCGGCCTACTATCCTGGGGCGAGTCGAGGTCCCGAGAGACCGTTTCAGACTCCCGCGCTTCGGCCTGCTTCGTATTGGGGCTGCTGCCGGTGTATCTCTTCGTGTGGATGCTGCAGGCTAGGGATGGCGCCGCTGTTTATGGCACGCTTTGGACTCCTTTCCGCCACCATGAGCTTTCGGTTCTGACCGTTGCCTTGCTTGCGCCTCCCGTGATCTGGATGGGTGTGGCCTGCATCCTTTGCTTTCCTCTCTTGGCCTATATTCAGCTGCAGCAGTTTCCGCTCGAGGTACTGGCGCATATCGAAAGCCGGCCACTCGTTCCCATAGTAGCTTTCTCGCTCTTCGCACTGGGCCTCTACCTCTTCCGGATGCGCTGGAGGAAGATCGCCTGCAGTGCCGCTGAACGGGAAGCTGAAGTGCGCCTGATGAAGCGATTCACGAATTCCATTCTCGCCATCAAAGATCTCGCCAACTCCCCGCTCCAGGCGATCCTGCTCGACGTGGATCTGCTGCAGAAAAAACACCCCGACTGCGCCGAGGTGGCGGGAAGAATCGGCAAATCGGCGGAAAAGCTGCGCGATCTGAATAAGGTGCTCAATGCGTATCGAATTGACCCGACCAAAGGGCCACTCTCGATGGATTCCAGGGCTGAGTTAAGGAAAAAGGGATGAAAAGGAGGAGGGTTTTTATGAGGAGAATTTTGCCCACATTGATCATGGTTTTTTCTGTTTTGGTTTTGGTTCTTTCCGCCGTGGGTATGTCCGGCGCAGAAGGAAGGCCGATGGCGTTCGTGGAGGGGCGGTGACGGTCGGATTCGCACCGCCACCTTTTCCTGGTCGGAAGCTTTTGACTGCTACTGCTGCTCCCGGCAGGCCATGCTCTGTCCCTGTGCGATGCAGAGATACTTCGCGGTCATATTCATCCCGTCAGTTTTCATTTCGATGAGCACCTGGGCGTTCGTTCCCACGGTAACCACTTTCAAGCCCGTGATCGACTTGGCCATCTCCGGATCCTGGGCCGTATAGTCTTTCAGAGACTCCTGGATGGAGCGAACCAATTGATCCGTGGAAAGGGGAGCCACGGCCTGTGCACTCATCGTTCCCAGTAAAGCAGCGCATCCAAAAATTCCCAGTCCGAAGTTTTTCATCTTATCTCTCCTTGTTGTTTTCGGTTCAGTTTGTAATCTCTATCCAGGTCGACATTCCACCCATGTCCATGTCAGGCATATCGTCCATGGGAGGAGTGCCGGGGAGGGGCGGGCGGTCCATATCGTTCATCGTATGGTGCGTAAAGTGGCAGTGAAACATCCAGCGGCCCGGCGCGCGCGCCGTGAATTCCAGCACCCGCACCTCCGCGCTGCTTACGCTGATCGTATTCGCCTTGATCTGCTGGTGCTCAGGCAGGAACCCGCCTCCCCAGTCCGTAATCAAGAACTGATGGCCGTGAAGGTGCACGGGATGGGTGAGCATGCTCAGGTTCGAGACACGGATGCGCACGCGCTCTCCCACCTTCGCTTTCATCGGCGGCAGGCGCCAGCCGGGCACGCCATTCCCCACGCGACCGTTCATCGTGAAGAAGTTGAAGTCCGACATTTCCAAGGTATCGGGGATCGAGCTGCCCGGATTGATTTTCCAGGTGTGCAGCATATAGGCGTAGTCGTGGTCCACCAGCGGGGCGGGGGTGGGGTTTTTGGGATGAATGATGAAAAATCCCATCAGCCCCAAACCCACCTGCTTTGCCGCCATTAAATGCGAGTGGTAAAAGTAGGTGCCGGATTGGTTCAGAGGGAACTGGTAAACGAAAGTTCCTCCCGGCTTGACGGGATCCTGGGAGAACATCGGAACGCCGTCCATCTCTATTGGCAGCTCGATCCCATGGAAATGTACCGTGGTGGGCTCGGGTAAGTTGTTGGTGAAGACCACGCGCACTGTTTCGCCCTCAAAGGCTTCGAGGGTCGGCCCCGTCATCGATCCGTTATAGCCCCATACGTTCACGGGCCGGCCTTTCATGCCCATGCCGTCGCTCATATCGGGCAGCTGGATCGTGACCTGGTCGGCCGAAAGTTGGAATTCCCGGATGTTTCCATTCAAGGTGCCCTGCAGAGTGGGCACGCCGGGAGTTTGCACCGAAACGGAATTTCTGGCAGCGGGGCTGCGCGAAGGGCCGACAGTCTTTGCAAGGAGCGGAAAATCCGCTTTCGCCTCTCTCTCCAGAAATAGGGGAGCCAGGAACGATGCTCCGAGGGTGGAGAGAAACGTTCGCCTGCTGGAATTCCGGGACATCGGTTAGCGCCCGCCTTTCCGCTCAAAAACATCCAGGCTGTAAATGTCCATGGGGGCCCCCAGCGCGGGGCCGACCGGCCAAAGGAGCCGCAGACTTCCGTCTGAAAGCATATCGCCGGCGATCACCCGCGATCCTTTGTCGTTCTTGAATAAAAAACCAAAGGTTCCCGTATTGAGATCTAGGGAAGAGCTCTCAAAAATTGTCATCTGGCCTGGGCCGTTAAAACGCCCTAGGAGAGGCACGCCGCTCTGCTCGGGTGCGGGAGTGAGGTTGGGGATCTCGATGCCGAGGGCCCAGCGGTCACGGACCTGTTTCGGGGCGTTCTTGGGGCCTCGGTAGAAGCCCGTGGGATCGAGAACGAGATTCATCCCCGCGGGCGGCGCCGGACTTGTACCCTTCACCAGCTCAAAGGTTCCCACCCGTCCATAGGAGCGCGAGTAGAGCACGCCGCTTACATACCCCCTGCGCCAGCGTCCGATCACGGCCTCATAGTCGCTTCCTTCGCCCTGGAAGGAAAATCCCGGATTCATCCAAAATACCCGCTGGGGAAAGACCAAACTCAGGCCTGCGGGGGCCTGCCAGTTAGTACCCAGTCGCAACAGAATGGTAGGCGCCACCATCACCTGGTTCTGGATGTGGGGATTCTCCGTGGAA
>DATBTF010000036.1:0-20499 GCA_036559405.1 Bdellovibrionota bacterium | reverse complement strand
CGCAATGGCCAGAGAAAATATCGACTGGAAGGGCGCAGGAGAGGCGCTCTTCTATAGCTTGTATTATGCGGCGACCAGTGGAGCAGACGCCATCCAGAAGGAGGGTTTTTTCCGCCCTGACGCCGCTCTATCCGTGATCTTCATGAGCGACGACGCAGAAGAGGGCTTCCCTTATCCCAGTAAGCAGGTTTGGGGCCTGCCGCCCAAGTGCAACTGGGGACATCACGAGACCATGCGCAAGACGTTTTATGATCCGCGCGGCATCAATACCGACACGACCTTCGCAGCGCTTCGGCGCCTCAAGGGTGACATGCCTCTGGTGACCAACGCTTTCGTGAACATCACCAAACAGGACATCATGGTCGATAACGACATGAACGCCCATTGCATCTACGACTCTCCGGGCTTCGGCTACTTTGATATCGTCAAACGCACAAACGGCCTTCTATATAGCATTCACCAGGACCGTGGCCGCGGCCTTGAGATTAGCGGACGCCTCTTGAAATCAAGGCTCGAGCTGATGCATGACTTCAAGCTCTCCAAGCCAGCCAACCTGGTGGATCCCTCCACGATCGAAGCCGACGTGGATGGAAAAAGAGAGAGTCATGCGTACTCGGCCGACACCAATTTCGTGCATATCGAACAGGCCGGTCATGCCGGAAGCTTGATCGACATCACCCACTGCCAACCGATTCCACAACATGACTGGTCGATCACCGGCTTCGGCGGGACCGCAGGCCAAACCACGGCCTCCCTGCATTGGAGCACCACCGAACATCCGACGAGCGGCAAGATTCTATTCGGCACCAGCCAGGATTCGCTGAACGACGTTGCTTTGGACTCCTCCACGTCCACCCAGCACGGGGTGGAAATCGCAGGCCTCAGCCCGAATACGCTCTACTACTTCCAGGCGGTTTCCGGGGATGAGTTTGGGACGGAGAAGCGAAGTGAGATCATTTCGCTGCGAACCCGCCCGGACTGGCAGATGGGCCAGCTCGTAGGCCAGGCGTCCCTGAACTCGGTCAGCCTGCAATGGTCCACGGATTCCTATCCCACTGTTGGGAAAGTGATTTGGGGAAGCTCCCCGGACCAGCTCGGGAACGGCAGCAGCGAAACTGCACCTATACGCGACCACGTTGTAGGTATCGACGGCTTGCAAGCCAATACGCTTTATTACTTCCAGGCAATCTCGAGAGACGAATTTGGGCTTGAGAAGCGAAGTTCAGTGCTTTCTCTGCGCACCCTGAGCGACTGGGCCATTGTAGGCTTTACCGGACAGGCGAGCCGAACCACGGCTTCCCTCGTATGGCAGACCCCCGAAACGGCCACCCAGGGACTGCTCCGCTACGGCCTGTCGGCTGACTCCCTCGACAAGTCCGTTGCGGACGATGCGGTCGGAACCGTGCACGGAGTGAGTCTCTCGGGCCTCACTCCGGCCACCACCTATTACTTTCAAGCCATCAGCAGAGACGGAGCCACCGAGAGACGCAGCAGCGTGATCTCGCTCCGCACTTTGAATGACTGGGTGATCGCGGATATCAGTTCGTCCCCAACCGAGACTACCGTTTCGGCAAGCTTCAGTACTTCGGGATATCCGACCGATGGAAAGTTTCTTTGGGGCACCAGCGCTGGAAACCTCGCCTTTAGCGTAGACGCAGGCACCGACTCGGAATCCCATGAGGCTTCGATCACGGGACTCAGCCCGGATACGGTCTACTACCTGCGCGCCGTGGCGTCCGATAACCTCGGGGTCACCAAACGCAGCGACGTCTTCACCGTACGCACCAAAGCGCAAATCGATCCGCTTCCCAAATGGTCAATCACCAACTTCGAAGGAAGCGGTGGTCTGAACAGCGTACTGCTCACATGGCAGACCAGCGAATACCCCACGAAAGCAACAGTGCAATGGGGAACGTCTCCCGAGTCTTTGAAAAACTCCGAGGAGGAGTCGACAGCCGGCAAAGACCACGTTTTCACTGTCACCGGCCTGACTCCGGATACGTTCTACTACTTCAGAGTGGTGGCCAGGGACGACAGAGGCCAGGAGCAATCGAGCTCCATCATCGCGGTCCGCACCCAGGCAGTTCCGCTTCCCTCCTGGGAAATTGCGGGATTCGCCGGTACGGGCAGTGTGCACTCAGTGGCACTGAGCTGGAGCACGGCTGACTACCCTACCACCGGGAAGGTGCGCTGGGGACTCAGCAGCACGAACCTCACTCAAGTGGCCCTCGGCGCACCGGGGCCGGTGAATTCGCACGCACTGACAGTGAATGGCCTCGATGCGGATACCACCTATTTCTTCCAGGCCGTCTCCACCGACGACCGCGGTCAGACCAAGTCCAGCGAAATCATTTCCGTGAAGACGCAGACGGTTCCGCCGGCATGGAGCATCGTAGGATTTGACGGAACCACAACTGCCACAGAGGCAAGCTTGATCTGGCAAACTCCCAACAGGAACACTAAGGCTACCCTGAAGGTTGGACTGAGCGCGGATGACCTTACTTGGCGCACGGTGAGCATCCCGAGCTTTGCGTCGACCCACCAGGTGACGGTTCCCGGACTGACTCCCAACACCCTCTATTTCTTCCAGGTGGTAGCCACCGACGAAGATGGGGGCGTGGTGAAAAGCAACGTCATCTTCAAGAAAACCAAGACCAGAGGGCGCTGAGGCGCCTCTCCGGCGGGAGGACTGAATGAAGCGAATCCTGTTCCTGGCGGTCCTGTTTCTCGGCGCTGCCAGTGCCCACGCCCGCGACTACAATGCCTACGTGCTGGAAGCGGTGAAAGAAATGCCCGATGGCGGGCGCTACTCCAAGCTGGAAGAGGCAACTATTGCGCTGGGAAAGTCGATCTTTAATGACCGCGGATGGCTGAAGCAGAATCCGTTGGTGGCCAGCCCTGTGTACTGCTCCGGCGCCTCATATCAGGCGTTTATCCACGTGATCAGCCGGCTACAGCAGGAAGGCTCATTGCGCCTGAGTGACGAGGCGGTGGCCGGACTTCTCGTGCATCAACAGCTAGACGGCACCGACACCTGGGGCCGCTGGAATTCCAACGGTCCCGGCACATCCCGCCTTTTTTACGAACTCGGGCTGGGAACGAATTCGATGGACTGGAAGGATGCGAAACCGGGCGACTTCCTGAAAATCTTTTTTAACGAGCATATCGGAAAGCTCGAGCGGGGGCATTCCGTGGTTTACCTCGGGAGTTTCCGGCGCGAGGGCGTGGACTATTTTCGGTACTGGTCCAGCGACTCGCCCCTGGGCCGCGGCACGCATGAAATGGCCAGAAGCCGGGCGATCCGCGTGATATTTTCACGGCTGCAGCATCCGGAAGCTCTGAATAAAATTCCTTCGATGCCGAAGTCCGATGCCTATCTGGCGTCCATGCTCACGCAAGCGAGCACTCTCGAAGAGATGCAGCAAAAAATCGGCTTAAGGTAAACGCCTCAGATCCTGCTTTGGAGGCCCGCCGCTTTCGCTACCTCGGTGATCGCCCCGGCAAGCGAATGGTAGATGTCGGAGTGCCTTAGGCGGAGCGGAAAGTGATGGTCCCGCACGGCCCTGGTGAAGACAAACGCCATGTTCGAAAGGTAGCGGGTGATGTAGTAGCCGATGCAGTAGTATACGATCACCGAGAGAGCTGTCAGAAAGTAAGCCGCCATTCTCAGCACCGCTTCCTGGGCAACGAAGTAGTGGCCGAACTGCTTCATGTGCACGAGGTTGATCCCGAGGCTGATGACCTTCAGATAGATGGCATTGAAGACGATCGTCATCACGTAGACGGTCAGAATGCTGATGATCGTGAAAGAAATCAGAAATTTCAGAAAGAAGCGGAAATTGAACTGATAGCGGGCCTCCGGGATCTGGTCGAAAGGATAATTCCTGTCGGTCAAACAACGAGCGAGCCCGGCCAGGCACCGGTCAAAGTCCGGATTTTCTGAGAGCCAGTCGTTCACTTTCCCGGCCTTTTCGGGGTTCTTCATCGCCTCCCGAAGCATGCGCTCACCCATGATGAACGGAGAGGTGGCCCAGTTCATGACCACCAGAGAGATCGCGAAGGTCGAGGCGAACAGGAGGCCCACCATCCAAACCACGTCTTCGAGTTCCATGATCACCTGGTCGAAGTAGGCGCGCTGGATGGCTTCGCTGACGATCAATCCTCCGGTCTCAAGGAAGTAGAGGTTCAAGTGAGCGAAGACCAGAAGAATGGCCGAGAGGATAGCGGCACAGAGAATAGGCACTGCCGTAAGGACGAGCGCGCAGCGAAGCTGATACTTTCGAACCTTATCTAAGGGTTTGGTAATCTCTATTCTTTTCATAAAGTTCAGTTTCGCAGGAGGAAAGTGATCGGGCAATTCCGCCAGGAGGTTAAAACGAAAGCTCCTGGTCCAGAACTCGGAATGATGATTATATCTAATTGATTTTATTAATGTTTATAGAAACTCGCCCCTAAATCTGGGCAGTATTTTTATTTACCTGATTATTTAAGTGTGGTATTAAGGTCGCGCAATCAAATTTTTTGCTGCTAGGTGCTCTATGGCGAGTCTCTCTCTGTTTGTTGGTCTTTTGGTTTCTTTCCCATCCTTCGCTGGCATTCCGGAAGACCCCGCCGAGTTTCAATGCAAACTGGTGCGCACCGCAATCGTCTGTGCCGCGGAATGCCCGGAAGACCCAACAAGGCTCAGCTGTGTCGTGCGCTGTACCCAAGCCAAGCTCGCTCCGCAGAAAGTTTCCGCCAAAGAAATCATCAACGCCCGCTGCCAATTGAAATAATCTTAACGATCAATTCCTGCGTAACGCTGGCCCTGCCAGCGCGATCGGCACAGCTCATAGGCCAGGTGCGCCGCCTGGCGCATGGGATTCTCGTACTTCAGCAAATATGCGCGTAGCGCCCGAAAGGCTTCCACGAGCTTGGCGAGGTCTCCTTTCGTGTGGAGAGCGGTCAAGGAGATCCTCAGCACTCCCCTCCCCCGGTCCACGGACGGAAACACATAGGCAGGAACAAACACTCCCAGATCGAAAAGCTTGCGAGCGGCCATCAGGGTTTTCATGTCCTTGCCGATCTTGACGGAAATCACGGGAGAGTATCCCGGCACGACGGAAAACCCGAGAGACTCCAGCTCATCTCGCACCCACTGCGACGAATCCGCCAACTGCTGGCGCAGCCGGCGCCCCTCGGAGGAACGGGCGATGCGCACTGAAGCCAGCGCTCCTTCAACAGCAGCGGGCTGCAAGGTTCCACCCGCTGCGTAGGACGGGCTCATCACCCGCAAAAAATCCACCAGCGGGGCTTTGCCGGAGATAAAGCCCCCGTAGGTGCCGAACGCCGTCTGCAAGCTGCCGACGACAAGCAGGTTGTCGTAGCCCAGTCCGCAAGCTTCGGCCACGCCGCCTCCACTGGCGCCGAGCACGCCGATTCCATGAGTGTCGTCCACATAGAGAACGATTCCGGCGGCAGGGCAGAGTCGCTCAATGGTCTTGAAGTCGGGCATGCTCCCCTGAATGCCGTAAAGGCTATCCACCACAAGCGCTCCGCGTTTTCCTCCGTGGCGCAAAAGTGCTTTCTGGAGAGCCAACAAATCGCCCACATCCACCCGTACGATCTCGGCGCCTTTCATTCCCGCGGCTTCCGCGGCTCGCACCACGACGTCCTGCGCATGTCGATCGAGAAAGAGGATGCTCTCCGGCTCACCAAAAAGCGCCGCCAGCGAATCGCTGTTCACCTGGGCCGCGCTCGTGCCGATCAAAGTGGCTTCGGCAGCCAGCATCTGTGAAAGTGTCGCCTCCAAATCTACGATATTCTGCTGCGAAGATATTTCGCGGGGGCAGCCAGTTTCCGTTCCCAGCTCGTCGATCGCGCGCTTGGAGGCATAAAGAACCTCTGGATGCTGTTCCAGGCCGAGGTAGTTGGAAGAAGCGAAGTTCACGCTCTCCCGCCCGTTCATTACCGAGCGACGGCCGCTAACTTCGGAAGTAATGCCGTGGCGAAGATGAAGGGGGCCGAGCCGCTGGTGCAACCGGCGCGCGCGCACAAAGTCCTGGTGGCCTTGCCGGTTCTTCAGAATCCGGGCCAATGGAGTATCGTCCGCGAGCGCGGAATCAAAGCGAACTAAGGTACGGGATTTCAATCGTCCTCCCCTGCAATCGAGACTGACGCACCATATCAAAATCAAAGGGTTAACTCAAATTAAAATAGTCGGCTATTGGTTAGCTGCAGGTAGGCAGGTGCAGTGCGGGCGAACTGCCCTCTGAAACAATCTATTTAGCTGAAACTAAAAGACTTAATTCCGGTCTACGACCTTGCCTGGATTGAGCAAGCCTTCGGGGTCGAACACCCCTTTCAACCCTCGGATCAGTTCGATTTCTCCTCTGGAGAGGCAGTACTCGAGGTAGGGCTTCTTGATCGTGCCTACCCCATGCTCCCCGGAAATGCTGCCATGGAAGTCACGGGTGATCTCCGCCACCGCCAGGTTCAACTCGCTCTGAATCCCTTTCCATGAAGCGGCAGCTATTCCCTCTTTGGGCAGCGTATTCAAATGCAGGTTTCCGTCTCCGAGATGGCCATACAGGAAGTAATCCACCTGGGGAAAACGGGCCGGCAGGCGCTTCCCGAAGGCCTCCAGGAACTCCGGCACCTGATCCACGGCTACGGAGATATCGTTCTTGTTCGGGTTGGCGCGCAGGGAAATGCTCTCAGCGATCCGCTCGCGGAAACCCCAGATCATCTTCGCCTCATCCGAGCTCTGGGCCATCCGGCCGTCCACGAAGCCGTCCATTTCCATCACTGGATCGAACCAGCCGCTTTCTCCCTCCCACTCCGTGAGCAGATACCAGGGCGCCGGCGTCTGCAGGGGATTGGGGATTTTGCTGAAGTGGGAAACGATCTCCATGCAGGAATGCGAGAAGAGCTCGAAGGCGTGAAAGTGCGCGCCGCTTTGGCGGCCGTGTTTGAAAATCCGATGCACGGCGGAAACATCGCTCACGCCGATCAGCACGGTGGTTTTTTCTCCGGGAAGGGGCGCCAATTTCAATGTAGCTCCGACGATAATCCCCAGGATTCCTTCCGATCCAATGAACAGCTCCCGCAGATCAGGCCCGGAATTATTTTTCTCCAGCTTCCCGTTGAGCTTCAGCAACTCACCGGAAGCCAGCACGACCTCGAGCCCCAGCACCCAGTGGCGGGTGTTGCCGTATTTGATCACGTTGATGCCGCCGGCATTGGTGGCTATGTTTCCACCGACGGTGCTGGAACCTTTCGAGGCGAAGTCCACTGGCCAGGTGAGGCCATGAGGCTTGGTGGCCTCATGCACGGCCTCCGTGATCGCACCCGCCTCCACATCGACGGTGCGGGACACCACATCGACGGGACCGATCTTGTTCATCTTGGTAAGCGAGAGCACTACCTCTCCATTCAAGGCACAGGCTCCTCCGGAAAGTCCTGTGCGCCCCCCCGAGGGCACGATCGCCACCTTGTGTTTTTTTGCTGCCTTCACCAGAGCCACCACGTCTTCTTTTTTCCGCGGAAAGAAAACTGCGCAGGGATTGGGGCGTTCGGGATAGGTCCAGTCCTGACCGTAATGCTTGCGCTCCGCTTCGTCGGTGCTCCAAAGAGCGGCAGGAAAGGTCGCCTTCAATTCCTCTAAAAATGCTTGGGTGCTCATTTCCGGAAATTGTAATCGAAGTCTCACCCGCCGGGAATTTCTTTGACAAAGCCCCGGGGGCGCCCTCAACTATTAGTGTGGAAACCCCCCGCCAAAAAGCCGAACGCTTTCTGAAGGTCGCCCGCGATTTTCAGCTGGGCGCGCTTCCCACCGAACAGCGTCATCCGGAAACCTATGAGCTCGCCACCCTGGCCCGTAGCGATATCGAAGGCGCGTTGCGCATCCTGAAGGAAATCGACTGCCATGTGGTCTCCCAGGTGATGGCGAAAGAAAAGGAACTCTCCCGCCTCGAGCTGGCCATACGTGAGACGCTCCGCGCTGGTCATAAAGTTTTCTTTTACGGCTGCGGCGCCACTGGCCGCCTTTCGATGTCGATTGAGTACGTCTGGCGCTATATGCATAAGGGCCGCCCCGAGGCCGACCAGGTGTGGGGCTTTATGAGCGGTGGCGATCTCGCTCTCGTGCACTCGATTGAAAATTTCGAGGACCATCCGGAATTCGGCGCCCGGCAGGTGCGCGAGATCAGCTTCGGTCCGCACGACCTGCTGGTGAGCTGCACCGAGGGAGGAGAGACGCCTTCCGTGATCGGCGCCACCGAAGAGGCCATGCGGATCTCCTCGCGCAAGCCCTGGTTCCTCTACTGCAATCCGGACCACGTGCTGCATGAACAGGTGGAGCGCTCGCGCCTGGTGCTCGACAACCCAAAGATTGAAAAGATCTGTCTCTTCGTGGGACCCATGAGCCTTTCAGGTAGCACCCGCCTGCAGGCCAGTACGGCCCTGATGTTGGGCGCAGGCTCGGCCCTGCTGAAAGCGGCGGAAACGGGGATCGCCGCCCCCAAGCTGGGAGACTTCCTCTCCTTCCTCCGCGAAATGGACTTTTCCTTCCTGACGCCTTTCATCGAAGAGGAGTCCAGCGTCTACGCCGAGGGCGCTTTCGTGCTCTACGATACTGACGAATACGGCATCACCATCCTCACCGACACCACCGAGCGCTCCCCCACGTTTAGCCTCTTGGCATTCGAGAACCAGAACAACCCCAAGCGCCTACCCTCTCTCTCCTACCTTCGGCTTCCGATGGCGAAGTCGCCGATCGATGCCTGGAAAGCCATTTTGCTGCGCGAGCCGATCACTCTCGAATGGGACGAGCTGCGTGAGATCGCTGGCAGAGAGCGGCTGCTCGGATTTGACTTCTCCGCCCAGGCTCTGGCGCAGCGGGAGAAGCTCGTGGCCCCCAGACGCCTTCACCGTTTTCTGATCGAACGCCATGGGCGCGAGCTGCGTTTCGAACTCGACCGCCACCGGCATGGGGTTGATCTCTACGGCCTGCATCCGCTCTTTGAACACCTTTTCCTGAAGGTGGCGCTGAACATGCACTCCACGCTCGTCATGGGCCGCTACGGCCGCTATGAAAGCAATGTGATGACCTGGGTGAAACCCTCCAACAACAAACTGATCGACCGCTCCATCCGTTACGTGGAATATCTCCTCCACCACCAGCAGGCGTTCGGTTTCTCTTACGAAGACATCGCCTACCAGCTTTTCGAGGAAGCGGAGCGGATGGAGCCCCGGGAATCCGTGGTGCTCAGGACAGTGGCGAGCCTGAAAGCGAAGCGCGCCTAAGCATTTTCCCCTGCAGTTCCGCAGTACTATAAATGTACCCCTTTGCGCCTTGACTGTACTACAAATGTACCATTATCCTGAGGTTGGCTAGCGTCTCCCCGCTCACACCTCGAATCGCCGCTTCTAGCCGAAGGAGCCCTGATTGTCCGCCGTACTGCAGGAACTGCGCGCCCGCCTGGGCGCACTCCAAAGCCATTCCGCTTCAGCCGCCTTTCCCTACTCCCTCTTGCCCAATGGGCTGCCGCGGGGCGCTCTGGCGGAGATCACGGGGCCGGGAAAAACGGAGGCCGCGGCACAACTCCTGGCGGAAAATCCGCACCTCCGCTGCGCCTGGATCGAAAAACGCTTCTCGCTTCTCCCTTCCGCTCTCTTGCAGAGAGAGGTGAATTTGCAAAAAATTTTCTTCGTGGAGGCGGGAGAGCAAAGTGCCTGGGCCGCCTCCCTCATCCTTCGCTCCGGAATTTTTCCTTTAGTGGTCTATAGTGCTCCCTATGGCGAGGAGCGCGAGCTGCGGCGGCTCCAGCTGCTCTCCGAAAGATCCTCGGCCACCACTCTCCTCCTGGGGGATCAGCCGCAAACAGACGCCTGGCCCATCCGCCTGTCGCTCGTTTCGCATGGGCGGCGCCTTCAGGTACGGAAGGGCGGATGAATGCGCGTGCTTTGCCTTCTTCTTGGAGAGAAACCCGAACGCCTTCAAAGCCTCGCGGAAAGCTGTCTCGCCTTCTCACCTCAGATCGCCCTGAGCAGGGAGGCTGTTTTTCTCGAGATCGGTGCCTCGCGCAGCCTATTCACAGAGAAGGAATGCATCCAGCGCTTGAAGGAACTGCTGAAGTCTGCCGACTGGAAAGCAAAAATGGGCTTGGCGGACAACCCTGCCTCCGCCCTCGCCTTCGCCCGCTATGGCGGGGCTTCCGTGGAGCAACTCCCCGTCGAAGCCTTGAGCGAATACCTGCAACCGTTCGCCCCTGAGCCGTTCGCTGGAGCGGAAGTGTTCCGTAAACTGGGCGTGGCAACCCTGGGGGATTTCAAGAAAATCCCGCGCGTTGAGCTGCCTTCGCGCTTCGGCAAGCCCGGGCTACTCGCTTATGAGCGCCTCCTCAACGCAAACCAGGTCGCGTGGCCGCGCTTTCGCCCCGAGGAGAAAATCCAGGAGCGCGTGGACTTTGACTGCGCCGCCCAGATCGAGACCTTCGAGCCGGTTTTTTTTCTTTTAAAAACAGCCTTCCAGAGAATCTTTCTCCGCCTCTACGCCCGCCGGCAGCTGCTTGCGGCCTTTACCGTGACCTTCCACCTGAATCGCCTCGCCTCCCACGGAACGCGCGCGCGTATTACCGAGATCCGGCTGCCCCTTCCCCAGGGCGAGCTAAAGAGCGTGCTTTCCCTCTCCGATGAACGCCTGCGCAAAGAGCTGGAGCTTCGTCCCCTGGAAGATGCGCTGGAAGGCGTGAGCATAACGGTGGCCGACACGGCCCCAAACGCCAATGCGCAGCGGGATTTCTTTTCCAAGGTGGAGGAAGAACGCGAAGCCTGGAGCTCGCTCGTGGGGCGGCTGCAGGAGCGCCTGGGGCCTCAGGCGGCCTTCCTGGCGGCGCCGGCTCCCCGACTGCTGCCGGAAGCCTCCTGGAAAAAAACCCTGGATGAAAAGGAGCGGGGCACTTTCGTGGAAACACCACTGCGGCCCTTGCGCCTGCTGGCTCCCCCTCTCCGCCTGCAGCGCTCAGGAGACTGGCTGGTGAGCGCGGATTACCGCCGCTGGCGCTTCACCTCTTTCCGCGGGCCGGAAAAACTCCAGGGCGAATGGTGGCTGGAAGGCTTCGAGCGGGAATACTTCCACGTGGAAACGACGACAGACGCCCTGTGGGTATTCACGGCGCCCGTCGGGAAGCAGGAAGGCAGCCCGCGCGGGCTGTGGCTGCATGGAGTTTATGATTGAGCATGTACGCTGAGCTGGAATGCAAAACCAACTTCTCCTTCCTCCGCGGCGCCTCGCATCCCGAAGAGCTGATCGAGCGCGCCGTGGAGCTCGGGCTGCCAGCAGTCGCGCTCAACGACTACGACGGCGTTTACGGCATCCCCAAAGCCTACTGGCGCAGCAAGAGGCATAAGTCGCTGAAGCTGATCGTAGGCGCGAGCGTGAGTCTGGAAAATCACCCTCGCCTGACCTTGCTTGCCCAAAATCGCGCTGCTTACGGTTTGCTATGCCGCTTGCTGACGGCAAGCCATGCGGGGAAGGAGAAGGGAAAGGCCCTCCTGAGCTGGCAGGAGCTTGCCACTTTTCTGGCTGAACCTCCGGCACAAGGGCTCTTCCTGCTTGCTCCTCTCGATTCCGACTGCCATCGCCTGCAAAAAATCATCCCTAAAAAAAATCTCTTCCTCACCCTCCATCGCCTGCTCGACGGCCATGATGCCGAACGCAGCGAAAAAGCCCTCTGGCTCCGTTCCCGTTTCCAGATCCCGCTCGTAGCCACGAACGACGTGCACTATCACCGGCGCGAACGCCAACGCCTGCAAGATGCCCTCACCGCCATACGCGAGGGCGCCCCTCTGCAGAAACTTGGCCACAAGCTCTTTCCAAACGGCGAACGCCACCTCAAGAGCCCCGAGCAGATGCAGGCGCTCTTCAAGGATCTCCCCGAGGCTCTCGCGGCTAGCTTGGAGATCGCCGAGCAGTGCCGCTTCTGCCCGAGCGAACTGCGATACCGCTATCCCAGCGAATGGATCCCCGAGAGCCATAATGCCCAAAGCTATCTGGAGAAACTCACCTGGGAGGGCGCAATCCGGCGCTACCCTCACGGAGTGCCGGAAAAGGTGCAAGAACAGATTCATGGCGAGTTTGCGCTCATCGCAAAGCTGCAATACGCCGACTACTTCCTCACCATCCATGATGTGGTGGATTTCGCCCGGCAGAAAAACATTCTCTGCCAGGGGCGTGGCGCCGCCGCCAACAGCACTGTCTGCTACTGCCTCGGCATCACGGCCGTGGACCCCGCCAAGTTCGACCTGCTCTTCGAACGTTTTCTTTCCGAGGAGCGCCGTGAGCCACCGGATATCGACGTGGATTTCGAGCATGAAAGGCGCGAAGAGGTATTGCAATACATCTACGAAAAATACGGCCGCCACCGCGCCGCCATGGTGAGCGCCGTGATCACCTACCGTTCCCGCTCCGCCCTGCGGGAAATCGCGAAGGCGCTCGGGCTCGAAGTCGGCACTTTGTCCGCGAAAAAACTGAAAAAAGTTTTCTCCGAGAAAGCGGCCGCCAGTGAAAGCAAGAATGCCTTTCAACTCACGGAAGAACTTTCTGAGGAAATGAGCGGCTTCCCCCGCCATCTTTCCATTCATAGCGGCGGCTTCACGCTTTCCGCCGACCCGATCACCGAGATCGTGCCAGTGGAGACGGCGCGCATGGAAGGGCGCACCATCATCCAATGGGACAAATATGATCTCGACTATTTGGGCCTGCTCAAGGTGGATCTCCTCGCCCTCGGCATGCTCACTGCCCTCCACCGTACGCTGAAACTCGTGGGCAAGGAGCTGCACTCGCTCAACCCCGAGATGAACGACGCTCCCACCTACGCCATGATCCAGCAGGCGGATACGGTGGGCACCTTCCAGATCGAAAGCCGCGCGCAGATGAGCATGCTCGGGCGCCTGCTGCCCGCGAACTTCTATGATCTCGTGATCGAGGTGGCGATCGTGCGTCCCGGCCCGATCGTAGGCGGAATGGTGCATCCTTACCTCAAGCGCCGGCGCGGCCTGGAAAAAGCCGACAGCCCCCACCCCAAGCTCGAGGCGATCCTGCGCCGCACTCTGGGAGTTCCGCTGTTCCAGGAGCAGGTGATGAAAATTGCCATTGATCTGGGCGGCTTCAGTCCCGGAGAGTCAGACCAGCTGAGACGCGCCATCGGCGCATGGCGTTCTTCCGGGGAAATCAAGCCGATGGCGGAACGCCTCAAGAAAGGCCTGATCCAAAGCGGCCTGACGGAAGACTACGCGGACCGCATCCTCGGTCAGATCGCCGGTTTCGCGGAATACGGCTTTCCTGAAAGCCATGCCGCGAGCTTCGCCATGCTGGCCTACGCCTCCTGCTATCTAAAGCGCCATCACCATGCGGAGTTCACCTGCGGCCTGCTCAATTCGCTGCCCATGGGTTTTTACCAAGCCCATACCTTGGTGGACGACGCCAAGCTTCACGGAATTTCCGTGCTTCCCGTGGACCCGAACATCTCGGAATGGGAATGCGTAATGGAAAAAGGCGCGGTTCGCCTGGGCTGGAAGCTGGTGAATGGGCTGCACCGGAAAGAGGCGGACGCCTTGCTGGCCGCCCGTCCTTTTTCCTCTTTCGCTGATTTTCTTCGCCGCACTTCGCTTCGGCGGGATCTGCTGCTTCGGCTGGCCGGCGGCGGCACCTTCTCCTGCTTTGGACTCGAGCCGCGAACGGCCCTCTGGCATGCGCTGGAATCTCAGCGTCGCCAGCAGCCGCACCAGGGAGATCTCTTCCTCGATGGCCGGTATGAGTTCCCGCCCTCCTCGGCATCCTCTTTCTCCCCGCTCTCGGAATTTTCCCGCATTCAGGAGCAATACGGCGCCTTCTCGCTTTCCACACACGGCCATCCCATGATGGCGCTACGGAAAATGCTGCGGCTGCCGAAACTGCACACCCAAAGCGCCAAGCAGCTGAAAAACGGCAGCCACCTTTCGGTTTCTGGATTGATTCTCGTGCGCCAGAAGCCGCCTACGGCGAAGAAAATGACTTTCAGTACGCTGGAAGACGAATTTGGCTTTCTCGATCTCGCGATCTCCCCTCAGGTGTACGAGCGAGTGAAAGACACTTTCCTGGAAAACTGCTTCCTGGAGGTGCGCGGAAAGCTGCAGAAAGAGACAAACTCCTTCAGCGTTTGGGTCTCCGACCTGCGTCCCCTGTGGACACCGCAAAACGCCCCGGAGCTCTTTATCGAGCCAACGCAGTACTTCCACTGATTCGCCAAATTATGATCAAAATACTCGGGATTAGACTTCTTTGGCGCGCAAAGCCGTCATGCCCGACTAAACAAAAATCCCTTAATTTCCCAAACCCTTACGCTCAAAAAGTGCCTTGTCAGCCCGCCAAACACATCGCGTAAAACGCATTGCAGGAATAGCAAATTTTGAGTAGTCAGCCGAACCAACGCGGAGGAAAAAATGGTTAAATTTCATAATTTTAGTGGCGATTCCTCGCCTGAAATCTTACTCTGATTAGAGCCGAATCTTAGCCATTTTCGGAGAATTTTTTAGATCTTCTTAGCCGAAAGATCTCCTTCGAGGGCCACTCCTGCTTTTGCTAGAGTGGCCCTTCCCTTTTCCGCAAAAGAGTCAGCGGCGAAACGAGACGGGAGACTTCCAGCGCAAGCGCAAGGAAGCCATGTCGTTCTCCACTCCTTGGAAGAGCGAGAAGTCCGCGAGCGAGCTTCCCTTCGTGAAGTGCATGAAAGCAGTGGTGGAGTGGTACTTTCCGGGAGAATTGGGCAGCTCACCCGGTTCTCGAACCCAGTAAAGGATTTCCAGACCCGTGGAATCCTCTTTCGGATATTCGCGCACGATCACATGCGCCGTGAACGTTTTCCTGCCGAACGGCGTTTCACAGGTCACATCCCAATCCGGCAGATCACGGATCTGCACATGGGTGCAATCCGTGGCCGGCTCCTGCTCCGAGGGTTCGTAGCGAAAATGCATTTCGGGCACAGGCTTGGCGTGACTGAAGGGAGTTGCAGCAAATAAAGAAAGAAGAATAAGAATCATAGAGCTAAGATAGCAGGCAAAATCAGGGGAACAAAATGAAAGCAGTGATTGTCACAGGCGCATCTTCGGGAATCGGCAAAGCCGCGGCTTTGCGCCTCGCCTCGCGGGGATATGAGGCATGGGCCGGCGTGCGCAGCGCTAAAGATTCCGCCTTTTGGGAAAGTGTTCCCCATGCCTCTCCCCTGCTGCTCGATGTGACTCAGGAGACCAGCGTGCAGTCCGCCATGGACAGGCTACGCCCGTTGCTCAAGGACGCTCAAGAGGTGCATCTGGTGAACAATGCGGGGATCGCCGTGGCCGGTCCCGTGGAAGGAGTTTCCATCCAGCGCTGGCGCGAGCAATTCGAGGTGAACGTCTTCGGGCTGGTGCGCATCACCCAAGCCCTGCTGCCCTTCATCCGCGCTACGCGCGGCAGGATCGTGAACGTAAGCTCCGTGAGCGGCCTGGCCACCTCTCCCTATATGGGCCCCTATAGCGCTTCAAAATTCGCCGTCGAGGCGATTTCGGACGCTCTGAGGCGCGAGCTGCGCCAGTTCGGCTGCAAAGTGATCGTCGTGGAACCTGGCCCGATCGCCACTCCGATCTGGGAAAAAAATCTGGAAAGAAAAGAAAAACTCCTGGCCGATCTTTCGGAGGAAATTAAAAACATCTACCGGCATGAACTCGAGCTTTTCCAAAAAGGCGTCAAGCATACCGCGAGAAATGCGGCGCCCGTGGAAAGGGCTTCCGGCGCCATCGAGAAGGCGCTTCTGCTCCGCAACCCACGCACCCGCTACGTGGTGGGCCGCAAAACTCTTAACGCGGAAATGGCCTTTGCGAGTTTCTTGCCTGATTCCTGGGTAGATTCCCTGGTCGCTCGGCAGTTCCGTTAGGGCGCACGGCTTTTTAGCGCAGAAGCGTCGGCCCGCCTTTTTCCGCTAGAAAAAAAGCGTCCAATCTCGGCGACCTGCCGGTGAAGGCACGATAGGCCCAAGACCAACCATGCTCGATCATCCACACCGTCCCCGCCACGCGCACGAGAATCAAAAAAAAGGCCGCGGTTCGTTCCTGCATCGCGGCCCAGGGGCTTTCCGTCAGCCAGTCCATACGGCCTTCCGCGAGGTTGCGGAACATCAGCGCAAAGAAAGTCACGCTAAGGACAAACACGAAAAAGCTGGACGTCCCATAGAGCAAACGTTTCCGCAGCCCGATGCGCACGGGCGCCACTTTCCAGCGAGCCCTAAGATGTTTTACCCAGTCTCCACCGCCCTCGAGCAGTGAGGCCATTTCCTGACTGAGATGAATCCACGCCGCTGGCGCCGCTCTCACGGCCTCACCCCGCGCCTCCGCCCGCACCGCTTCACTCCAGCGGGCCACGAATATCGCTCCCGGAAGCCAGTCCTCACGCTGAGCCCAGTCAATGAACAAGCTGGCTTCCGAAAGCACGGACCGAGCGGCACTGTAATCGCGCTGGATGTGCGCCAGCGCTCCCTGGCGCAACAGTTTAGCGAGGCGCTTTTCCGCAAATGGGAAGGGTCGGTGGTATGCGTGCATGCAGGAGCAAGATAGCAGAAAAATAGGAACCGCGTTACCCTTCCTGCCTATGTGTTACTCGGCCCTGATTAAAGCGGACCTGAAGACCGTGTCCCGGGAATTCGGAGCCTCCGTGGACATCGCGTCTTTTGAAAGCCTGCTCCAGCTTCGCCTGAGGGAGCCCTCATTGAAAATCCCGCTCTCCCTCGACCGTTATTTTCTCCTGAGCCAGGATCCCGCTGAAAAACGCCTGGCTCCTCTCGTGAAAAAATTCCACGAAGAAGAGCAGCAACGGTTGCAAGTTGAGGTAAGAGCCGCTCAGGAAGAACTCAAAGCATTGCGGTCCGGCAAAGTCTCCGCCACAGCGGAGAAGAAAAAGGGCGTGCTGGAACGCCGGATCGCCAAGCTGGAGAGCAAACGGGGCCTCGACCGCATCTCACCCAACGATGAACGGATCTTTCCCGGCGTGTTTGCCCCTGTAATTTACCAGAATGACAAGGGGCGGATCGTCGCGCCGATGCGCTACCGCCTGCGCCGTCCCGATGGCGGCGAAATTCCGTCTCAATATAATGTATTTAATGCCAGGCGCGACTCCCTGCTGAGCGCCCCCACCTGGAAGCCCCTGCTCGGCACCAGCCACGCAATCTTCCCCTTCGTGAAATTCTTCGAGTGGGTGGAACGCGGAGGGAAAAAGCAGGAGATCGCGTTCCGCCCGGAAGAACGTCCCCTGATGTGGGCGGCGAGCCTTTACAGCGTCCCTCAAGGCCAAGCAGCCCTTCCCTATGCTTCTTTCGCCATGATCACCGACGAGCCTCCAGCTGAAGTGGCTCAGGCCGGGCACGACCGCTGCCCTATCTTCCTGCGCTCCGACCTTCTCGATACCTGGCTCCGGTACGGAGAAAAGTCTCCGCAGGATTTTGTCGCCTTACTCGAGAGCAAAGAAAAAACCTTTTATCTCCACGCTTTGGCTGCCTAGCTCCCGCATGTACTACGAATGTACGATTTTTCTGGACGTACGATGAATGTACGATTAGGCTTAATCTTATGCTAACCCCCAAGCAAAAAAACGTACTCGAGTTCCTCCAACGCTTTATCCAGGAGAACGGTTACGCCCCCTCCTATCAGGAGATTGCGGACGCCTTCGGCCTCAGCTCCCGCTCGACAGCACAGAAGTATGTAGAGCGACTGCGCGACGCCGGCTACCTGGATATGGAAGCCAACTCCAAGCGAGGTGTGCAGCTCAAACAGAGCGGTATCCATCTTCCGTTGCTCGGCCGCGTGGCCGCGGGTAAGCCGATCGAATATCATATGCACCAGGAGTTCGTGGAGGTTCCTTCTTCTTTCGTGAAGATCGATGCCGAACACTTCTGTCTAGTGGTTCAAGGTGACTCTATGATCGAAGCCGGCATTCTTGACGGCGATTATGCCGTGATCCGCCGGCAGGAACATGCGGACAATGGGACCATCGTAGTGGCCGCCGTGGACGGACAAGCCACGCTGAAAACACTCCAACGGAAAAAAGGCCGGGTGGAGCTGCATGCCGCAAATCCCAAATATGCCCCTTTAGTGATCATGCCTCCGGTGCAATTAAGGATCGAGGGAGTGCTTACCGGAGTGCTGCGAAATCTGAGCGGCTCCCGTTGACCTGAACGTTTCCTAAACATCCCCACATCGGACTCAAAGGAGTGTGACCATGTTTGTTGCAGCTCAGTGCCTTGCTACGCCCATAGAATCCACGGACGGCAGCCGTTCGCCCGCCAGATCCAATCTTCCGGATGGAGGCCTCCTTCCGGAAGGTTCGCTCATCGAAATCTCCGGGCCCGAGGCCCGCATCCAGGCCGCGCGCATCCTGGCGGAAAATCGAGGGCTACCAGCCGCCTGGATCGAGCAAAACCTGGAAGCGCTTCCCGATGAGGTTTTCCGCAGCAAGATGGATTTCAAGAAAACCTTATTCATCAACGGCAGGCGTGATTCGACCTGGGCGATTTCATCGCTCTTGAGGTCACGACTTTTCCCCTTGATCGTCTACTACGCCCCTTATGAAAACGAAAAATTCCTGCGACGCCTGAGACGGCAGGCCAGGCAAAGCGGCGCCACCGTACTTTTACTGCGAGAAGAACCTTGTTTCTCCTGGACGATCCGCGTGCAGCTGCGCGCCCTGCAAGGAAAGCTGGACGTGCTGCGCTGGAGGAACCAATGAACGGCGTCGTTTTACGACGGCGCGGCGCCTGGCTGATCGCCGCTGAAGGAAGCTGGCAGATGTCATCTGTGTCCGGCCCATTGGAGCAAGCCGATTCTGAGCGCGAATATTTTCGGGTAGAAACGGCTTCTGAAGAGGTTCTTCTTGTTTCCAGACCGTTCGGAGAGCGTGGAATGCGGGAGCTGCGGCTGGATTCCAGGCTGCCGAAGATGCTTCGCTTCGCCTAGGCCCCTTGCTTGGCCTTGTAAGCAGCGTAGAGGGACTTCCAGGCATCCGGCCCGCAGGCCCGCTTGTTTTCGATCCGCTCGCGATAGAGAACGCTTTCCGCATCCTGCACCGAGCGCGGGGTTTCGGAGATGAAGTTCTGCGCTTCCCGCATCTTGTTCATATAGTCTTCCCAGCTCTTCTCCATCCGCCCTTCGACGGTATATTTGAGATTTTGCCCCAAAAGATATTCGGAGCGCGAATACTGGTAGCCGGGGCTATTGGTTTTATACTTGGCGCCAAGGTCGATCCACCGCTTGGCCAGGCGGTGGGCCACCCATTTACCGGGCTCTTCGGTATGCGCCCAGTATTTCAAATAACGGATTCCCTGCTCGTAGTCGGGAGTCGGCATTGCCTCCAAAAACGCATGCGCCAAGGTAAAGGCGGCGCTACCGGAATAGGCCGCCGTCTGCAACTTGTCAAAAAGAGCCTGATAGTAGGCGTCGAAGCGCGCCGCCTTCGACGCCTGGCTAAAAGCAGCATGCACCTCCTCCTTTTTTGCGCCGCTTTGTCGCAAGGTCGTCGCTAAAAAATAAGAATGTGCGCCATTCTCCGGGTCTTCCTGCGCCAGTGCTTTAAAGATCTCAATGGCCTTTTCGAGGTTACGGCTGCCATGCCTACGGGGAGAATCCGCCGTTTCTCCCAATTCACGCAGCTGGCCAGAAAAGATCAGCGCATTGAAAAAGCGCGCCTCGATCCCCGTCGCCCCCTCTTTTGGCGTCCCATAGAGGGGCGAATCAGGGCTGGCCAGAAGCTCTTCGAGCAGCGGGGCGCGGTCATGAGCCTGGCTCAAGAGCACCGCCATGCCCGCAGACCAATAGTCCTTGGGGGCCGCATCCGCCGTATTGTGCAGAAGCTCCAGTACTGCGCAAGGGTCGCTCTTCTGAAAGGCCTCCTCGAGCTTTCCCTGAAAGTCCGCCTTCGACCAAGCGGGCAAAACCTCCGCGTTCACACTCGAAGGCTGCAGCAGCTGGATCGCCGCACTCACCGAATCCCCCTCTTCTTTCGCACGACTCGCCTCAGCGGAAGGGGAAAATCTCCTATAACGCCGATCAGAAGCCTTCCAGGCAAGAGCCGTACCGCACACAAGAAAGAGCAGGAAAAGGAACCGCAGGATGGTTTTCATGCCTCCCAGTGTAAAAAGCAGCGGAGGAAGACGCAATCGAGAAACCCCTGACGCGCGCCGATTTGACTCATCGGACAGCCGAACCTACTCTGTCAGGATAGCGCTTAAGGAGGGATCATGGTGCCCACAGCTCACAAAAGATTTTCCGACAGTGTTATCTCCCGATTGGAGGGAGACGCGCGCATTCTCGGTCTGGGCGCAGGCGGATCCTGGATCCAAGGAGATATGGACGAGTTCTCCGACCTGGACTTCGTCGTGATCACAGACCCGGGGCGCCACAGTTCCGTTCTCCGCGATGCCAAAGCGATCGCTCATTCCCTGGGCCCCTGCCTGAGCT
>DATBTF010000035.1:0-3101 GCA_036559405.1 Bdellovibrionota bacterium | reverse complement strand
GCTACCACTTCCTTGGGCTCCTTGAATTTCACCAGGGCTTCGAGTTCCTGCGGTGTGAAATTTTTCTTTCCGCTCTTCGCGGCGGACTGGCCCAGCTTCGCTACCTTGATCCGTTCCGCCATTGCCTCCGGGCTCACGAGGTTCAGCATCTGAAAGCGCCCGTCCATGAGATGCACGGCAGGCTTGAACGCCTTGCCGCTCTCCTGCACCGCGACTTCGTAGAGAAGGATCTGCATCCCGGCCTGGCTCTCCACGGCGGCGGGTTTCCCGAGGATTTTTTCGATCCCCTCCTGGCTCTTGGCCGTCATAAGATTTTTCAGCAAAAGGTCGTGTTCGAACGGCTTGTTCTCGGCAAGACAAAGAGACGAGAACAGAACAAAAAGTAGAAATTCCTTCAGGACCATTTTGCAACTTCGAGAAAAAGGCAAACCCACATCCCCATCAGGCAGAATACGCCCGCGAAGAACGCCAATGCCCGATGGATCACCTTGTTGTAGGTCACGTGGATAAAGGCATGGAGCAGGCGGAGAGCGAAAAACATCCAGGCCAACACAAGGGCCGTGGAGCTGTAGAGATTCAACGCCAGAAAGGTGATGCAGCAGGCATAGAAGATCACGGGCACCTCAAAAAGGTTCGTGAAGTGCTGGCCCCACTTCACCACCGTGTCGCTCGCCTTGCCCTCACTATAGGTTTTGAAGAATTTAAGATCCGTTTTTCCGCCCCTGGCCGAATTCACGCGGATGAAGAACATCGAAAGGCCGAAGAGGAAGGAGAAAAGCACGAGGGCGAACATGGGATAGAAGAATGAGATAGGCATGGGTCTATATTAGTCGTTACCGAGGGCGTATAAAAGCTAGGCGTGCAGCCCATGTCAAAATAACTGAATCCAGCGGGTAAAGTCTTCTCTTGACGGGATGAGCCTTCTCAAACCGAGAGCATTTGCTACACTCGCCCTCATGAAAACATCCTTCGTACAAATGATGAGATTCCTGGTGCTTTTCTTGTGGCTGCCGGCCGCGTTCGCCGCAACGAAAGATTCAGGCGGCGAGCTTCGCCTCTATATGATGCCGGCCTATCCCGTGGCCATGAACTGGGACAGCCCCAAAGCGCTGACCGACAGCAGCATGCGCGCCCTGGCCATGAATAAAAATCACATGATCGGTCACGTGAGCGTTGAGGTGAACTGCCCCACGCTGAGAGGCACTGATTCTCAGATCGTTTCGGGAGCGGTTCCCGTTAGCGCCGGCGACAATGCGAAACTTTTGTTCGTGGAAAAAGTGGGACTGCGCATTCTCGAGGCCAGCTGGCCGGGTAAGCTGGAAACGCGGGAAGAGGTTTTGAAGGCCGTGGAGGCCCGAAAAACCGATAGCAATACATTGGCAGTGGCCACCTTCCTGGTATCGGAATCCACCTGCAAAAGGCTGCTGGACTACTACAAAGAATATTCGGAAACGGCGAAGCCGATGTTTTACGGAAACTCACCCCGCCCCCGCCGCAAAGAAGGCTCGGGCTGCTCCGCTTTCGGTGTGAGCTTTCTCGAGGTGGCCGGGCTCATGACGGAAGAATTCCGCCGCGACTGGATCGTGGCCAGACGGGTGCCCTTCAGCCTCATGGGCGGCTACGGCCCCGAGACCATTTCTGTATTTGAGTTACTGAAAAAGCCGGAAGCACAGAAGTGGGCTGCTCCGGAAGACCCCCATATGTATCTGGAAACCTTCGAGCCCGCCTTTATGTATCAATGGGTGCGCAGCCTCGCGGGAAACCCTGAGCAGCTGCGCGCATTGGGCGGAGAGATTGATCCGGACTTGGCCAAGACCATGCCGCTCACGCCGGCGATTCGGATCGATCGCCGCTCTGTTCGCACACCTACGGAGCCGGTCTTCAAACCGGGACCATTCTTGGAATACATCAATGACTATGCCGTGATCCGCTCGGACAAGAAGCTCGCGCCGAATGGGAGCTTTGAGTTAAGGCCGTAGGCCTAGGGAAACCAGGAAATCTTTCTTTCCTTCAAAGGGCTATTCTTGCTGACTTAAACGCAGCCTCTGCGAATAAGCTATCCTTGCCCATCCCAATAGCCGATAATGAGATATACCCACCCTCTCTAGAACCTCCCTTCAAGCCTAACAACCTTAAAGTCAGCTTCTACTTCTCGAAGGAGAAACTATGTTTAAGGTACAAGCTCGCCCTGCATCTCATTTCCACACCGATTCGCGTCTCGCATATCCGCGCCATAAACGCGACCGAAAGTGCCAGATCTGTGGAAATAGCTATCTAGCACTCAGCAGAACTTCAAAGTCCTGCGAGTTCTGCAAAACGCCTTTCCACAATTTGCTGGATCACTTCCAGAATCGAACTACCGCCATCACTGCTTAGATCGAGCTGCCACGCCGAGGATCTTATGACTATTAAAAACCCGAAAACCAGCCCCTCGCCTATCGAGCCGCACGAGGATCTTCTCAAGCTTTGCGACGGCGACACCCTGGCCCGCCGGATCTTCCTTGCCTATACCACTCGTATACCCTGGACGATCGGACAGAAGACGCCCATCACGCGCCAAGAAGAGGCTTGCTATATCTTTACTCTGCCGGGGAGAAGTTAGGGCTTAGGCCTGAGTTAAGGCCGTAAGGCCTGCTGGTCCGGCGGAGCCGTGTCATCACAGCGCGACTGCGTGCTCGGGTCGGGGCAAGGATGATAAACCACCTTGAAGGTGCCTGTACCCACGCTCACTTTTTCATTGAGAACGCCGCCCTTGGAATTCAGGGTGAAGGTTCCGAACTCATTGTCCGTGGTCTTGATCGTGTAGGAGTGGCCAACGACCAGCGGAATCGTTTGCGCTGACGTTAGGTATCTGGTCACGTAGGCGAGCGACCAGGTGACCGGCCGCAAGCTCGGCGGACTGATCCGGATTCGCGCAGTTTTGAATTTGATTTGCTTTCCCGTTACCGAGGCTGAAGGGTTGGAGTCCAAGATCGTGACTTTCCCCGCCGCACTGATCGCGAACTGGAAGCTTTTGGCGTTTCCGATCACCATCTGGTAGCTCAGGCCCATGGGAAGATCGAGGGTGCCCGGGGTGAAAATAAAGTCAGAGACCCGGGATA
>DATBTF010000034.1:0-50562 GCA_036559405.1 Bdellovibrionota bacterium | reverse complement strand
CCAGGAGCTGGGAGCGTCGCCATGAATGCGCTGGGCATACGTGCTGTGGGAACAAGAGTCTTTCACGCCGGTGAGAGTTTAGCGGAATTTGTCGACACGCATATTCCGCGCGAAGCAATTCAAGAACGGATGATTGTCGCGGTTACTTCTAAGATCGTGAGCTTGTCTGAGAATAGGCTGGTACCGCGCGCAGGAATCGACAAAGCCACCCTCGTGAAGCGGGAGGCCGACGTATTCCTGGGCGAAGTAGCCTACGGCTGCTTCCTCACCATCAAAGAAGGGCTATTTATCCCCTCTTCTGGAATAGACGAATCAAATTCTGAGGGAGGAGATTTCATTCTCTATCCAGAAAATCCTTTCGATTCTGCTCGTAGCCTTTGGCAGCAGCTACGCATGCGATGGGGCCTCCGCGAGTTCGGCGTTCTGCTCACGGACTCCCACACCTCGCCTTTGCGCCAGGGGGTTACAGGAGTCTGCCTTTCCTACTGGGGATTTCGAGCAACGAGAGACATGATCGGCACGCAGGACCTATTTGGGCGTGAGCTGCGGATGACCAAAGTGAACATTGCCGACGCACTGGCAGCCGCGGCGGTACTGCTGATGGGCGAAGGGCGAGAGTGTCGCCCACTGGCGGTGATTTCCGGTGCCGACTGTGAGTTCTGTGAAGAGACCATTCCCAGCGAATTAAAGATGCCCCTCAAGGAAGACCTGTACTTCCCGATCTTCCAGAAATTTCTATAGCTGGCCTGCCGGCTATTCGCCGGGGCAGGTCTGCATGCAGGTCGCCGGATCCGTGGTCGGAATTGCACCGCCGAAACAGGCTTTTTGCGGTTCAGTGCAGACCTGGGTGACCGCCTGAGATTCGGCCGTAGCCGGGCAGCGCTGGGCATCTCCACAGCCGGCGGCGACAAAGGCCAGTAAAAGAACACTTAGGGGGTGTATTCGTATCTTCATATTTCGTTATCGGCCCCCTTCCCTAGATGTTTCATTCAGAGGACATAATAATTAATTACTAATAATTTCAATTGGTTGAGATCTAAATTATGCGCCCCTTCCGGCCGATCAAGCATTAGATGTATAGGGGGAACGTACGAGGTAACGATGCGCCCGATGATCACCCTGACCATACTCCTCCTCAGCTGTTCCACCCTTTCCGCCTTCGCCGAAGACCGCGCGCTCTTCCTCCTCCGCAAGCCCGTGAACCCAGAGAACCTGGTGCAGACGTACATTCCGGTTGGCTCAGACTGCAGCCTCGAAAGTATCGATTTCTACTGGCTGATGGGAGGGACCCAGCCTAAGTCCCCGAACTCGATCCTCCGCTGCAACCTCCTCAAGCGCCTCAAGGGGGCACCCGTCAATTCGAGCAACAGGGCCGCGTGCCCGAGCCAGCTCCCTCCGGGCGCTGCCTGCTTTCAGAAGTTCATTACCGCAGACGAGATCGCTCTCACCGGCCAGAACAAGCCGCTCGTGATCCGCTCTGTGAAGTCGGCGTCGACCGGACAGTGCGCGGTGGCCGCCTTCGTGGACCTCGGCGACAAAGTGGTGCAGGTGAAGCAGGTGAATACCAACGGCCAGCTTCTCTCGCAGAGCCTCACTGGAGCGACTGTGAAGTTCACCGGCGTGCAGATCATCGGAATGGACGGAAACGTGGCTGCCGACTGGAAGTGCACCAGCGCCCAGTGCGTGAACCAGGTCTCCGCCGACTTCGGCTGCCGCCTCTGATCACTTCTTTCGCTTGACTTCGTCCTCTTGGATCCCGGTGATGTCGGAACCCTTCGGCTTGCTCTTCCCTTTAGTCACGGACTTTCCGGAGCCCACCACGTGCGTGTCCTTCACGTTCTTCAGCAGAACGTTCTGGGTGCCCGGGAACTGCGCCACGCAGGCCTCGTAGCGGCTGAGTGACGCCTTGGCTGCCTCGCGCGCACGCGACAGCCGTTGCGAATTGTACTCGATCGACTGCGAGAAGCGGTTCATCAGCACGCCGAAGAGGCCGGGATCTTTCTTGTCTCCGTCCGCGAGCCTCACTCCGGGAGGCGCCTCCGGGCAGCCGATGAAGGGAACCTTCTTCGCGAGGAACGCGCGCGGGTACATCCAGCGCAGCTCGCAGCCGGCCATGCGGGGCACATCGAGGAGGTCCAGAGCGTCGACGTCGACGCGCTTGAAGTTGCGCTCAAAGATGTTCCAGAGGCTGTCGGGGCCGCTCTTCGCGGGCTTCACGAGGAAATCCTCGCGCTTCTGCCTGAGGGAGGATACGGACGCTTCGGAGTGCTCGAGTACCTCCTGGTCAGTGAGCGCAGCTTCGGCGGCGGGCTTGCACTGGCCCAGAATGCCAGAGTAGTCCCTCTTCACGATCTCACGCGCGAACTTCGCGTCCGCCTCGCACACGGCCTTCATCTCACCGGTAACGGCGCCGAACCACTTGTTCTGCTCCAGGACTATGCCTTTCAGCTGGGGAAATTTCAGATGCAGAGTGCGCGCCTTGTCGAGCACCTCGCGGAACTGCACTGCGGTTTCCGCGCAAAGCGGGTCCTGCGCGAACGGCGTGTCCGCATAGGCCGAGAGCGAAAAAATCAAAGCCAGGATCATGGTTTGCTTATCGAGTGAAATGGGGTGACCGACGGGGCTTGAACCCGCGACCCTGGGAATCACAATCCCATGCTCTACCAACTGAGCTACGGCCACCACAAAATGACCCCACAGGTGTAAGCCAGGGGGCGGTGCGCTGTCAATGAAGAGAGCCTCCTGAAATCGCGCCCTTACGCGCCCGTTCTACCTTCGCTCACCAAAATCATCGAAGCGCGGGAGCGATGTCATCCCGGGCGTGCTTCGACTCTCCGCGTTCCACTCCCATCCCCCCAATAAGATTTAGCTTTCCGCAAGCGCTTGCTCTGCTATGTTTCTTCCCATGACCTCGCTTCACAAAGCACTGCTCACCATTTTTGCCGTACTGCTCGCATCGCCCACGGCCCATGCCGCCGTATTCGACTCTCTCGACACCCTTCCCAAGAACGCCGGCGCACTCGGCGCTTTCGGCGAGCTTCTGCTCAGCGGCGGAGCTTCCGAAGGGATCGAAGCCCACGGCCGCTACGGACTCAGCGACGACTGGAACGTGGGCGCCTCCCTCGGCACCGGCAGCAAAGACAAGAAATTCCGCATGGGCGGCGATGGCGTATTCAACCTCATCCCCGACTGGCAGGGCCAGCTCGGCCTCTCCTTCCGCGGCTCGGCCATGTACCAGCGCGACTACAGCACCGGCGGCCTCGTCATGAGTATTGGTCCCTTCCTCCACAAGCGCTTCGCCGGCGGATTTCCCGCCAACCTCTACGGTGGTTTGCTCTGGCAGGTGGAAACTCGCCGCGAACACGTGACCTCGGGCTCAGCCTTCGTGCTGGGCTCCAACTTCGACGTGGCAGCGCAGGGCCGCTACTATCTGGGTGCCGAGGTGGGCGTCAACCTATCCCATGTCGACAGCTATGTGCTTGCCGGCTTCGGCATGCGCCTCGGCGACGTCTCCTTTACTCCGAAAGAAAAAAAAGGCCGCGAGGATCTTCCCCGCGACGTGAAGCGCCCCCGCCGCTCGTCGGACAAGGACTATACGGATGAAGACTTCCGGAAATAATCCGCTTCCGCTCGAGAAGCTCTCCAAGAAGGCCTGCCGGCAGCTCAAGGGAATTTTCTCCGATATCGACGACACCCTCACCCACCACGGTAAACTCACCGAAGACTCCTATAGCGCGCTCTGGAAGCTCAAGAAGGCCGGCCTGCGTATGATCCCGATCACCGGCCGCCCTGCCGGCTGGGTGGATCACCTCGCGCGCATGTGGCCCGTGGACGCCGTGATCGGTGAGAATGGTGCTTTTTATTATTATCTCGATCCGAAAAAAGGCAGAGACGGCAAACTCATGCAGCGTTTCGTGCAGGAGAAGAGTGTACGCGAGGCGAATCGCAAAAAACTCTGGGATGTGCTGAACGAGCTGCGCCAGGAAATGCCGGATCTCGAAGTCGCGAGTGACCAGGGCTACCGCGAGATCGACCTTGCCGTGGATTTTTGCGAAGACGTCGAAAGGTTGTCAGACCGGGAAATTAATATGATCGTGGCGGGATTCGAGAAAGCCGGCGCCCAAGCCAAAATTTCTTCCATCCACGTGAACGCCTGGTTCGGCGCCCACGATAAATTTTCCTGCTGCAAATTATTGCTGAAAGAGCTCTACAACGAGGACTTCGACAAAGAACGCGAACGTTATTTCTATTTTGGCGACTCGCCGAACGACGAGCCGCTATTCCGTGAATTTAGCCATACCGTCGGCGTGGCGAACGTGAAGGAGTTCCTGCCGAGGATGAAAAGCCATCCCACCTACATCACCAAAAAAGAAGGCGGGCATGGGTTTGCGGAAGCGGTGAAGTGGATTCTTAAGCAGCGGGGCGACTAACGTACTTGCATTCCAATGCGGTCCCAGCGCATGCCAGCGGAAACGGCGGCGCCCAGGTCTGCGGGATTGTCGGCCCGCATCCGCTCGTAGGAGTTCTTGTCCCAGGAAAAATAAATATAAACCATGCGGCCGATGACTTGCTCGCGCTTCACGAAGCCCCATACGCGGCTGTCGCTGGACCTATCTCGATTGTCGCCCATCATGAAATAGTGGCCCGCCGGCACCGTCTGCGGGCCGTAGTTCTCGTTGTTTTCGGGCTGGGAGCGGTAAATGGTATGCTCCACTCCGTCCAGGTTTTCCACGAACTCCGTGGCGGTCCAGGCGCCATCCGTAAAATTGGGCCGTTCCGTGCGGCGCTGAGGAACGATCTTGTTGTTGATATAAAGCTCGCCCTGCTTGAGCTGGATCACGTCGCCCGGCAGGCCCACTAGGCGCTTCACGAACTTCGTACTCGGGTCCTTGGGATAGTCGAAGACGATGATGTCGCCCCGCTTTGGCTCGGCCTTCCAGTAGCTCCAGCCGTCGGCCACGAGCCGGTCGCCGACGAGGAGGTTCGGTACCATCGATTCCGAAGGGATCTGGAAGGAACGGATGCGCGAGGGGAAGAGCGTCCCGTAGCCGTCGGGCAGGCCGTAGACCACGAGCGTAAAGAGCAGATACACCCACCAGCGCTGGTAGGGCTTGAGCTCCACGGATTTCAGGCGCCGCGCTTTGAGATAGGCCTGAATGCTGAGCCAGGTGTCGAGGGCGAGGCCCAGTAACAGAGCCATCAATAGTTTGTTGAGGGTGTCGAAAAGATAGAGGGTGCTGTAGACAGCGAAGGCGAGGCTCAGCACGAAGGAGATCACCGTCCAGCGGACGTCGCCATTGTAGAGCTGCCCCAGGCCCGGGCAGAGCTGGGTGAGCACGAAGGCAAGCCATGGCTTACGGCGTTTCATGGCCATTACTTTCGCACCTTTTTGAGGAATTCGTCCAGCTCTGGCGGGAAGTCGCTCATAAACTCCATCGTCTTTTGGGTCATAGGATGACGAAAACTTAATTTATAGGCATGCAGCGCATGGCGGCTGAGCGAGATCCCGCCCTCGACCTCCACCTGGAGGATCTCTTTCATGGAGCGCAGGAAGAAGGCCGCGTCGGTGCCGTATAGTTTGTCGCCCACGATCGGATGCCCCACGTGCCAGAGGTGCACGCGGATCTGGTGCTGGCGCCCCGTATGCGGGCGGCAGCGCACGATGGTGTAGTTGCCGAGGCGCTCCACCACCTCGATGCCCGTGCTCGCCTCCATGACTTCCGACTTGGGCACATAGAGCGGCTCGCCATCGCCCCCCATTTCCACCACATGCATCTTGATCTTGATCTCTGAGCGAGAATCGTGGCCCAGGGGCGCGTTGACGGTGAAGGAATCCTCCCGCACATCGCCCTTCACGATCGCCAGATACTCTTTTTTTACTTCTTTGCGCTCCCACTGCTCCACCAGGCCGGCGGCGGCGCTACTTGTCTTGCCGATCACGAGGATGCCACTCGTTTCGCGGTCGATCCGGTGCACTAGGTAGAACTCTTTTTTCTGGTCGACCTCATTGCCGTTCTGCACCCGCAGCTGGGTGAGCAGGGTGTGGAAGAAGTAGCGGCCGGAGGGATGCACTGGCAGATTACCCGGCTTATCCACCACGAGTATTGCTTCGTCTTCGTAGAGCACCTTATAGTTGAAATCGACCTCGGGCTCGGCCCCCCGGTTTTCACTCATCACGTAGACCTTATCGCGCAGCTTCAACAGCTGCCCCGGTTTACTGGGCTTCTGGTTCAGGGTTACGTTGCCCTCTTTTATCGCCTTCTGGAGATACTCGCGCGACAAGCGGCGGTATTTCTCTTTCAGAAAAAGATCGAGGCGCTTCCCGTCTTCCCCGGGCTCGACCGTCCAGGTTACCAGGTAAGAATCGGATTTTGTGATGTGTTCGCGGGCCATGAGAGGCCTTTCTTTACTATAAATAGGCCCGGTACCGGTAGGGCCTGTATCCGTTTGCAGACAGCTGTGCAGCGCCTGGGCAAAGATCGTGTAAATGGTTGTTTTTAGTTAGTTTTTTCCTTAACTTTTTCGCTCCGCCCAGACGATAGAGAATCTAGGAAGGAATCTTATGCAACCCCAGCGTAAAGCACCCCGACTCCTCACTCTCTTCACCACTTTCACTTTTCTTCTCCAGGCACTGCCCGTCGCCGCTCTCGCCGAAGACATTCCAGTTCTGAAGGATGCCGGTCCCGAGAAAACGATTCCGGCCGGTTCGGCCGTGCCCAACCCGCCGGCCTCCTCGGCCGCCAGCGGAGCGGCGCTCTGCGACTGGCTCGACAACGACCCGGCGCGCTCCGGCTTCGGGGGCGAGATCATCCGCGGCAAGGTCGAGCTGGAACACGACTTCATCGTTTGGCCGCCGTTCAAAGAAGTGGGAGAAGGCCGCGATGACGTTTCCAAGCAGGACCAGCAGTACCAAAACGCGATGCTCGCGTGGATGAACAAATGGAAGAAGAAGGCCCTCGACGAGACCAGCGTAGAGCATATGAAGTTCGCCAAAGGTCTCGACCCGCGCAACCCAGCTGACCCGCGCAATCCGAACGTTGTCGACCTCAGCAATTCGATCCGTGCCCGCACCGATTTTTTCAACTACTCTTTTGGCGATCCCACCTTCAAATACAAGACGATCAGCGCGGCCATCGAGATCTGCGAAGGCAAGCGCCGTCTCGCCCGGGATATGATCGAGCTGCCTGAAGCCAAGAAGCAGCTCGAAGCCGATACCACCAGCGACGTGAACTCCTGCTCCGGCGCCGCCCTGAAAACCCGCGGGCTCTACCTCAAGGCCAATCGCCACTACAACGCCCTATCCTATGTATCCAAATGGCGCCTGGAGGGCAAAGGCCAGACGGAATCCGAACCCTTCAAGCGCGAGAGCCTGGAGAAGGCCTACTTCAACAAGCGCGCTCAGAACAAAGACAACCTGAGCAGCTTCTACAACCTCATCAAAAAAGAAGACGACGTCAATGATACGAAATGGAAAGCGCTCATATCCGAATTCGAAAAGGTCTGGGGCGTGGGCTCGTTTGTCGCCAAGAACCACGACGGCAAAGTATATCCCGGCGGCTTCTTCTCGGACTTCCTGCTGCAGACACGCCAGGAGAAGAAAAACGCGGAGTCCGCCTCCGCCGATTTCAAGACCAAGGAACACGACCTCGCTACGAACCTCCAAGAGCGCTGCAAATCGACGCTCGCCTCCATCCGGGCAAAAGGCCCGTCCGATATCACCGGTGGCAGCAACGACCATCCCCAGGGCACGCCTCCCTCCGGGAAGATAGAATCGACTATCAATACAGGTGACCCAGCCGCAGCCGCAGCTGCAGCCGCAGCGGCACCTGCTCCAGAGGGCCCGGTTCCCAGCCCCGAGCCGCCAGCCCCGGATCCGGGAATCGTCCAAGGCGCACCCCCTCCTCCCCCTCCCCCGGAGCAAGGCCCAGGCGTCACCGGCTTCATGAAAGACAACTGGATGTGGCTCGCGGGCGGCGCCGCCGTCGCCGGCGGAGGCTATCTCCTCTACAAGAAAAATCAGGACGATAAAAAGAAGAAGAAAAAAATGGACAAGGCGGAAGAAGCGGCCATGATCGCTGCCGCCAAGAAGAACAAAGGCAGCTCCGTCGTCGAGGTGAAGCAGATCATCCAGGTTGCCGTGCCCGCGGGCGCCGGCGTGCCTCCCGGCACCCGCATCGTGACGGCTAACGCCGTCAACGGCGCCACCCAGGGGCAGACCCTTCCTACGATCGAGGTGATCCTCGTGGACGCCGCAGGGCTGGAGCAGAAGGTGGATGGCCTCTCCATCGAAGCCTCCTGCCTCCTTCCCAACCCCTGCACGCTCACGGGCGGGAAATCGGTGACCACCATCCAAGGCCACGCGACCTTCAACTCCCTGAGCTTTACCGGGGCCGACAAGGGCGTGCGGCTGCAGTTCGCCGCTCCCGGCGTGAACACCTACGCCGTGCCGGAATCCTTCGATGTGGTCGAGGTTCCTCAGCAGTAACCGTATAAACTGGCCTACTAGTTTGTTGATGGCATAGACGTTGCGCTTTGGCTGGTCCTGATGCGGCCAGCCTGCCCTAAATGCGAATTCAGCCCTGCTGCCTGTACGAAAGTCGTACGATATGGACGCTATTATCGGTCATCGGACTCCAGATGGGTGCAGCGCTTTCAGTGCTCAGGGTGCAAATCCGGCTTTTCCCTGGCTCTTTTGAGCCCCTGTTATCGCCAAAAGAAGCGCCAAAAGAACGAGCTTCTACGAAAGCTCCTCTGTTCGGGCGTTTCACAAAGAAGAGCGGCCAGGATCCTCAATCTTCACCGCACCTCCGTTGTGAGGAAGTTCCTTTTCTTGGGCATGGAAGCGCGATTTCTGTTCAAAAGAGATAACTATCTCAAAGAAAAGGCCAAGGTGATCGAATTTGATGACATGGAGACCTTTGAACACACCAAATGCAAACCACTATCTATTTCTTTAGCCGTGGAATCGAAAACCAGGCGCATCTTGGGGGTAGAGGTTCGAAGAATGCCGGCCAAGGGTCCTTTATCTCGCGGCAAAAGATATGGGCCAAGACCTGACGAAAGACGAGGGGGAAGAAAGAGCCTCTTTACTCAGATCAAAGAACTTGCCATTGAAGAAGTGCGAATAAAGTCCGACTCGAATCCTCATTACTCAAAGGACATTGAAGAGTTTTTTCCCCTTGGATCTCACATCCAGTACAAGGGCAAACGCGGAGCCAGCACCGGACAGGGAGAGCTCAAGAAAGTGCGATTCGATCCACTTTTTAGCCTAAACCATACATGTGCAAAGATCCGGGCCGACGTAAATCGCCTCTTTCGGCGCACCTGGTGCACAACGAAAAAACCAGATCGCCTTCAATCCCATCTGATCCTCTACGCTCACTATCACAACCAGCAGCTAGCTTGATGTACCCCTTGCCCAAACGAATGCGGACATACGTGTTCACCAACAGGCTAGTAGGCCAGTTTAGTCTATTTCCGGAAAACCCGCTCGCGCGCACGCTGCGAGCGGTCGATCACAACCGCCCGCGCCTTCATGCGCCAGGCCTTCAGCGGCTCGAGCAATGGTTCGCAGTCCTTGCTCAACTTGGGCGGCTTTCGCGGGCCGTCCCAGTTCTCGTTATCCCAGGGTGTGGGCAGAAGATCGAAGTTCAAGTGCTTCAGCAGAGCCTGGGACTCGAATTTCTCGGCTTCATCGATCGCCTGAAGCGCACGGTCGTAGTCGTCAGCATCCTTCTTTGGCATCCGCAGCGGGGCATTCGCCGCATCCTCCCGCCGTTTGCAGTGCTCTGTGAGCTCGTATCTTGTATTTGCGAACTTATAGTAGAGATCGAAGGCCTCTCTGCACGGCTTCTGTTTGGGAGCCCGGAGCTGGCGAAAGGAGGTCAGGATGTCGTCGCAGGTCTTGAATGCCAGTAGCTCGCTCTCGGCGTGCAATTTTTGTGGGATAAAAAGAAAGAATGAGAGGAAAAAGCAGGCTATCCGCATCGATCAATATCGCTTCTGGAACAGGTATACGAAGGCCTCACGCGCGCTGACGTCGTTGTAGCCGTACTTGCGCTTCATATTGTCGAGCATCGCGAGCGCCATCTTCTCGGCCTCGGCCTGCTCCACGGTGGGATTCTTGCGTTCGGGCATCAGCGGGCGGCCGCCGTTCTGCTCGAAAAGAGTGATCACATCGTACACCCGCTTCATCAGCTGCGAGTGCTCGTCGATATAGAAGTCGCGGATTCGCTTCATCAGATCGGGGAAAACTTTGCTGTAGTCCATTCCCCCTCTGCCCGCCTCGGGGTTTTCAAGGGCGTAAACGCCGAGCTGGGTCATGATGTTCTGGCGGAAGTGCTCGCGGTCTTCAAGCACGCCCACCACTTTTTCGAACTCATCCATCAGGGTGGGGTCGGCGCTCTCCAGCCGGTCGGTCACGGAATTGCGGATCTTCTCTTTCTTGAGGTGCGCCGTGACGTGGAGAATGTATTTGCGGAGGAATCCCGAGTATTGCATCTCATCGTGCACGCCGAGACAGGAACGCACTTCGGAATCAAGCGCTTCGAGATAAGCGTCCCGCGAGGTCTGAATGAAGGACCGGCAGTCGTGATAGCCCTCCACCACGTCCTCGCGCAAGTAGTCGTATTCCGAGGTACGCTTCACGAAATCCTCGAGCTCGGCGAACAAACCTAAAGGCGAGAGTATTCCCTTTTCATTTCTCTCGAGCGCATTGAAGAGAATGATCTTCATCTCCCGCGGGGAAGGCCCCACGCGCCCCTCGTAGTAGGGAACTCCGGCGTACTCGGCGCGGATGTCGTCCAGATGGCTCTTCAGCAGCTTTCTTTCGTCGGAGCTGAGCCGCGAAGGCATGAGGCCTTCCGCGAAGAGGCGCGCCTTCTCGGGCGGCGTGATCGAGTTCACCAGATACGCAAAGTTGCCGGGATAGTGGGAGGCGTTGGGCTTCTTGAGCCGGCAAAGCACGGCCCACATGGCGGCGCTCTGGAGGGTATGCGGAGCCACATGCCTATCACCGGCGAGCCGGCGCACCTGGGCCTGATAGATTTCGCTCTCCTTCTTGTAGTCGAGCAGATAGGGCACGCGTACGAGCTCGATGCGCGCGCGGAACGACGGAAAATCCGGATACTCCTTGAAGGCGTCGAGCTGGGCCTCGTTGCAAGTTCCGATCAGGAGCGAGTCGATGAAAGCCGTGGTGCCGCCGATGGATACCGTGCCCGTCTCCGTGGTGGTGAGCAGATATTTGAAAGCGTCGATCGGGCGCTTGAGCAGGTCGTTATATTCTACGATGCCGCGGTTGCCATCCACGAGGTCGCCGTGCAGATCGAAGAGCGATAAAAATTGCAGCGAGCTCGGCAGCATGCTGGCCGATCGGTCCATGGTAATCTGCTGCGCGGTCGCGTCCACGTGCATCTGCGGCTCGATAGTCACGGCGGCATCGCGATAGCGCTTGGAGATATAGAAGCGCTCCACCTGCACGTAGCGCAGCACTTTTTTGTAATCGCCTTTGTGGGAACGCAGCAAGGCTTCGAAGATCTTCTTGCTCTTCTGCGAAAGGTCGCCCTTCTGGATGTATTCCGAAAGGATGAACTCCTTAGGCAGCCCGAGCTCCGTGAGCATCTGGGTACGTTGCTTGATCGGGACGAGAAAGAGCGGGTGATCGCGCAGCTCGCAGGAGATGCGCGCGGCGATCTCGGTATCCGCCAGCTTTGCGTAGCTCGTATAGTCGTCGTCTTTATTGTTGCCGTCGCGCCCGAGGCCAAGCCCCGGCTTGCCGTGGCGGTCGGCGGGAAACACCCAGTGGAAGCGGTAAACCGCGCCCTCGTTGCGCTGGGAATACTCCTCCAGCCCGCGCATCATGCAATTGATGATCGAGCTCTTGGCGCTGCCGTTCGGGCCGTGCAGCAAAACGAGTTTGTTGTTCACGCCCTCGCGGATGAAGCTTTTGAGAATGTGGTAGATCTGCTCCTGCACCTGCTCCTGCCCGATCAGGCGGAAGCGAGTGTCGGCGAAGTCCTGATCAAAGACTTTGAAGCGCCTGCCGTCGCGCCCGAAGAAGTCGAGCATGTCGGCGATATACTGGGCGGAAGAACGAACCTGGCGTACCGGCTCGGCGCGCACGAGATCAAGATATTCGTCGAACGCGAGTATCCTGTTCTGCTTTTCGTATTCTTCCTTGATCGCCTTGTGGAGTCCGTCGGAGCCACGCTGCATAGCTATATTCTAACCCGAATATAGGGGGATTTCCCGCTAATGCTGGTGGGGCGAAGCCCCCGGCTCCCCTTGCACGGCGATGATCCGCATTTTGTCGGTGCGGGGCAGATCGATTCCCCGGTGTTTCTTGAGGTATTCCGACACGATGTCGTGGGGCACGGCCTCGAAGTACTTCCTTTTACTCGCAGGTACCTGCTTGAATACGCGACCTGTATTGTCGCCACCCTCTACCAGGTAGTCGATGGTGGCGATCCAGAACTCTTCGTCGTCCCTCACGGGTTTTCCCGTATCTTCCCAAACCAAGCCGCGCACCGGATCCAGGCGGTCGCGCTCCCACTTCTCTTTCTTGCCATCGCCATTCAAATCGCGGTCGAAGGCAGAGTCGTCGCGGTTGAAGTAGCTCACCTTGATACCCCAGAGGGCGGGCACGTGGTAGAGGCCCGAAACCAGCGGACGCACCAGATCCTTCATCTGCTTTCCCGTCACCTTCACGAGCACGGCATGGTTGTCGAAGGGGAGAACTTCATAGATGTCGCCAAAGGTGATCGGCCCCTTGAAGAGGCGACGGCGTATGCCTCCGCCGTTCATATAGATCACCTTAGCTTCCGGGAAGCGGTCGTGGAAAGCATCCAGAAGAAGCGTGCCCATCTGGTTTTCTCCCGAAGGATACCAGTCGAAATCCGCCTTGGCTTCGCCCACGACTTCCTTCCGGCGCTCGTCGGCCTTCGCCAAATAGGGAGCCAATACTTTTCTCACCGCTTCCGATGGCTTCACCTCTTCACCCTCATAAGTGGGAGTGCGCAGGGGCAGGTACTCGCTCTTTTGCGCCTTTCCCGCGGCGATCTTGTCATTCGCCACCTTCTGGTCGCAGTCTTCAGAGTTCTTGAACCAGGTACCGCAGATCCAGTGCATATCGTGGATCTTCGTCTTTTCCGCGTCTACCTTGCGCGAATGCTTGTCGACGAAAAGATCGATGCGGCCGAAGTAGATACCGCGGGTTTTCGACTGGATCACGGGCACGCCGTTCACGAAGTCGTGCATTTCGGAATGCGTATGTCCCGAAACCACGGCATCCACCGTGCCCTTCGGCAACGCATGCAGCAGTTTATAAATTGGATCGTCCTTACTGCTGCCGTCGCCCTCGTGCGTGGTGATCAGCACGAGATCAGCGCCCTGCTTGCGCAGCTTAAAAGCCTCGACCAAAACCGGCGCCTCAAAGTCGCGGAACTCGAGATGCTCGACATTCTTCGGCAAAGTTTTCCCCGGCGCGCTCGTGGTGGTGAGGCCGATGATGCCCACCTTGTAGTCGCCCGCCTTCACCAGCACCGAGGGATAGAGATTCTTTTCCCTCCAGATCTTGCTGCTCTTTTTGTAGAAAATATTCGCCGCCACGAAAGGGGCCTTCGCCTGCCGCATCCGCGCCTTGAGGGCGCCGAGCAGATCCTTGCCGCCCCTTTTCTCAGGCCCGTAGTCGAATTCGTGATTTCCTACGGCCACGGCGCGATAGGGCAGAAGATTGAAGAAATCCACCACCGACTGCCCATGGAACATATTCGAATCGATGGTGCCCTGGAACATATCGCCCCCATCGAGGAGGATGAGGCGGTCGCCGTATTTTCTCTGCAGGATGTCCGCATAACCGGCGAACCATTCCGCCCCGCCGATCTTCACTGTGGATCCGCCCAGATCACTCTCCACGGAGCGCAGGTACCCGTGGAAGTCGTTCGTTCCCACGATCACCAGTTGATCGTGCTCGGCATCTCCCCCCAGATTCCAGGGGGCGGTTACCGTAGAGGGCGAGCTGGAGCAGGAAGCGAGCAGAAGCAGGGACAAGAACACCAGATGACGCATTGCGATTTCTTTCCTTCCAAAAACGAAACGGGTACAACAGCGGTATGAAGATTTATACCCGCACGGGCGACAAAGGACAAACCTCCCTCTTCGGCGGTGAGCGGGTTTCCAAGTCGAACGGCCGCGTGGCTGCCTACGGAACTTTCGACGAGCTCAACTCCCACCTGGGCCTGTGCGTTGCGCTCTGCCGGAAAGAAAAGCAATTCGCCGAGGAAACCCGTTGGCTGATCGGAGTGCAACGCGATCTTTTCGCTCTGGGATCCTGGCTCGCCAGCAAGGAAGCCTCAGAAAAGGCCGCCAAGGGTGAAGAAGCCTTTGAGGGCGCCAGAAAGAACCGCACCCATGTCGACGATAGCCGTATAAAGGAAATTGAAGACCAGATCGACAACTGGGACAAGCACCTCACGCCCATGAAATCTTTCGTGCTGCCGGGAGGCGCCCCTCTGGGCGCGCAAGTGCATATCGCCCGCACCGTATGCCGCCGGGCCGAGCGTGAAGCCATCGCTTTATCCGAAAGCGGCGAAACCGTGCCCTCTCTCGTAGTGCAGTATCTCAACCGGCTTGCGGACGCCCTCTTCGTGCTCGCCCGCTACTGCAATCATCGCCTGGGCGTACACGAAGATCCCTGGACCTGAAGATGTCAGACCGCGCCGTAGTCATCCCCAAAAAAGGCAACGTGAAAACCACGGAAGTGCGCGACGTGATCCACGGGCCGATCGAGCTCTACCCATGGGAGATGGAGATTGTGGATTCCGTGGCCTTCCAGCGGCTGCGCAATGTGAAGCAGCTCGGCTTCTCCGAATTCGCCTACCCCTGCGCCGTGCACAACCGTTATATCCATTCCATCGGCGCCTGCCACCTGGCGGGCGTGGCTTTCCAGGCGATCTTCAAAAAACATTTCTTCTCTAGCCAGGAGGTCTACCACCACTACTACTACCTGGCCCGCGTCTCGGCCCTGCTCCACGACATCGGCCACGGCCCCTTCTCCCACGCGATCGAAGGCGCGATGCCCGCGGCTGCGCGCTTGTCTTTGCCTAACGACGTATTGGGCAAAGACGGCAAACGCCAGGCGAACCACGAGGACTACTCGTTAAAGATCATCCTCGGCTCCTCGCTCACCTCAGTGCTCGAAAAAAATTATTCCCGCTTCGGGATCACACCCTGGACCGTGGCCTGCGTGATGAATTTGTCCTTGAAGGAAAAGGATTCTTTTTTTCAGGACAGAGGCGTGAGCTTCCGCAAAGTGCTCCACCAGATCATCTCCAGCGAGATGGACGCCGACCGCATGGACTACCTCCAGCGCGACTCCTACTACACCGGCGTGAGCTACGGAAAGTTCGACGCCAACTGGCTGCTCACGAACTTAGGCGTCTACATCGAGAAGAAAACGGCGCATATGGCGCTGAACGAGCGCGCCCTCTACACCTTCGAGGATTTTCTCCTCTCCCGCTACCATATGTTCCTGATGGTGTACCTGCACCACAAGAGCGTCTGCTACGAGAAGATGATGGAGCTCTACCTCGGCAGCGAACCCTGCTCCTTCCGCGTGCCCGAAGACGTGGAGGGCTATATCCGCTGCGACGATTCCGTGGTCTATGAACATCTGAGACGGGACGCGCCCAAGAACGACTGGGCCGCCCGCATCCTCGACCGCCGCCACTACAAGGTAGCCGTGGAGTGGCATGAGCGTGACGTGCTCAAAGGCAATCCGGCCAAAAGCAAAGAGGCTTCCGACTTCAAGGCCCAGCTTAAGACCAAGGGCATCCCCTTCTTCGAAGCCTCGAGCGGCAAGGGGTTGTCGAACTATGTGCGGCCCAACCTCACGAGCCTCGAGCCCGATGAGAACACGATTTACGCGGAAACTTTTGATCGTATGAATGGGGAAACGAAGTACCAGCCGCTCGAGCAGCTCACCGATCTCTTCCGCAAATACGCCGAAGAGAAAAGCATCTACCGCATCTACGTTCCGGAGAATGCGAAGGTTTAGTTAGAAGTTGATCGTCTTGGCTTCGCGGCCGACGTGCTGGGGCTTGTACTTGGCCTTCTTCACCTTCTTGATGGCGCCTTCGAGCTGCATGGGCAGCTTTTCTTTGCGGCTGCCTTCACGGGCAGAAAGGTCGGCAAAGCCGTGGGCCACGCGGGGGGTCTGGCTAGGAGCCATGTGCACGTCGTTCAGAGCGGGAGGAGCCACTTCCGCCATGGCCGAGGCGATGGTGCAGAGGCTGAGGGCTACGAGGATTGCGATTTTCTTGGCCATAACGGGCTCCTTATTAGTCGCCCCGCATGTGCAGAAAGGGTGCCATGGAGCGGCTTCCTGCTTTCCAGCACTTAGCCCTCGGAATGGGGAAATTCCCTGTAGATCTTTTGTACAGCTGAAAGAAATTAGGCGCTTGGCGCATCCCGGATCTGCGAACCCGCGCCCGTGTGGCAACACTTTACGAATCTACATTTCCCCGCCGCCGAAGCCGGCGTTCACGGAGATTTTGGTGCGTTTGCGCACGTCTTCCATCCAGGCCGGCAGGAAGGCCCGCAGCTTGCGCTCTTTAAGAGTCTGAAGCTGTTTGTCCTTCTCCTGCGCGAGCTTGGCCATATCGGCGCTCTTCTTTTCCTTAATCCGAGCCACTATCACTCCGCCCTGCGCTTCGAACAGCTGCGGGCCGCGCTGGATGGCGGCCTTGGGATCGAAGGCGGCGCGCATGATCTCGTCCGCGCGGCCGATCTTGGGGATCATTCCCTCGAGGCCATTAAAAGGCCCGGTAGAATCGACGCCCTTAGCCGGCCAGTGCTTCATGGCTTCCTCGCCGGAGGCCATATTGATCTTGCGGATCTCCTCGATGCGTTCGCGTTTGATCAACTCTTCCGCGATGTCCCGCTTCACTTTATCGAGCGCGATGCTCACCGGCTCCGTCTTCTTGTACACGTAGATATAGTGCCAGCCGAATTTGCTCTTCACGGGCGCGCTGATCTTGCCCACCGTAGTGGAGAAGGCGGTGGCCTCGAAGGCGTTGTCCATCATGCCCCGCGGGAAGCATTCGAGATCGCCGCCCTTGGCTTTCGAGCCGGGATCGTCGGAATTCTTCTCGGCGAGCTTGGCGAAGTTCGCCGCCGTGGGATTGAGATCGGTGAAGGCCTTGGGGGCCGCCTGCTCGTTCTCGCCACCCGCACTGAAACGCTTGAGGATGTGCCGGGCGCAGACCTGTTCTTGCTTGTTGTAGCGGGCATTGTTGCCGGCATAGAAGCTGGTCACCTGAACCTCTTTGTTCTTGTCGGCGAGGAAAGCGTCCACTTCTTTGGGCGCCACAGCCATCTTCTTAATCGCGTCGTCCTTGGAGAAACGGGCGAACTCGAGATTGCGGGTCTCGTTGGTGATCCGGTACTCGCGCTCCACCTCGGCCGGGGTCACGCGGATCCGGCCTTCGAGGAAGCTGCGGAGGCGCTCGTTGGTGAGGTCGTCGCGCACCTTCTGCTCGAACTCGCCGGGCGACATGCTGTTGGCCGCGAGCAGCTTGAGATAAACGTCTTTGTCGAATTTCTTCGTATCCGGGTTCTGGAAGTACGGCAGCTTCTGGATGGTCTCGCGCACCTCCTGCTCGCTGGCCTGCACGCCGAGGCGGCGCGCCTCCACCAGCATCAGTTTCTGCTGCACCAGGCGCTGCAGGGTACCCGCCTTTACCTGTTCCATCAGCTCAGGTGGAAGCTCCATGCCGAGCGCGCGGTACTGCTGAACATCGCGGTCCATCGACTCGCGCAGCTCTTTGGAGGTGATATGCTCGCCTCCAATCACGGCCACGTCGCCCCCGAGACCCATCGAACGTCCGTATTTAGACTCGGGAAACACCCCCCAGAGCACGAATACCAGAGAAATCAAACCCACCACGATGAAGAGAACGGTTCCCCCTAAATGATCGCGCATGAATTTTAGCATATGGCCTTTTTTCCTTTGTATTCAGTGCTTTACCTGGAATAAAATCCGTAACACGAATGTGGAACATTATCAAAGAGTACCGCCACTATCTGGCCACTCTGGTGCTCGTGATCGTACCCGTAATCGCGCTTAACGCGGGTGGAAAAAGCCCGGCGGAGTTTCATTGGTTCGATCGCACTGCGGTAGCCGTAAGCACGCCCGTGCAAAGCATGATCCGGTGGGGAATCGAGACAACCTGGGACGGCTTGCAAAGCTATGTGATGCTGCTCTCCACTCAGAGCAACAACCGCAGCCTCGCCCTGGAAAATCGCCGCCTGCTCAACGAGATCGCCTCCTTCCAAGAGGTGGCTAAGGAGAACGAACGCCTTCGCCATGTCGTGGACTTCAACGCCCCCCTCGAAGGCAAAAAGATCGTGGCCCAGGTGATCGCGCAGGACGTGAACCCGCAGTTCCGCATGATCCGGATCAATAAAGGCACCAAGCAAGGTGTGGAGCCCGGCATGGCCGTGATCGCCCTCGAAGGGGTGGTCGGACGGGTGAACCGCGCGGGAAACGATTTTTCGGATGTGATCTCGTTGTTGGATTCTTACTCCGCCATCGACGCCCTTCTGCAGAGAAACCGCGTGCGTGGCGTGGTCGAAGGACAAGGCAGCCAGACCCTCAGCATGAAGTACCTTCGCCGCACCGATGACGTGCAGGAGGGCGACCTCATCGTCTCCTCGGGAATCGGCGGGCTGTTCCCGAAGGGCCTCACCATCGGCAAAGTGACCAGCGTGAAGAAAAAGAGTTTCGGCATCAGCCAGATGGTGGAAGTGGCTCCGGCGGCCGATTTCAACCGTCTGGAAGAGGTGACTGTGATCGACCCGCCCAAGATGCCGCTCGAGCAGGCCTCGCTCGATGGCGAGCCGCGCGACGGCAAGCATAAGAAAAAAGAAGAGCGGCACGGAACGCCCAAAACCCCGGCGCCCCCTCCGGCGGCGCAATGATCCACGAGCTCTACCGCGTACTGAACTTCTTTCTGGTGCTGCTGATCAGTGTGGTCTTAACGGCCGTGCAGTCCGTGCTGCTCAAGCTGCCGCCCGTGGCCTGGCTCGAGCTTGACCTTTTACTTCTAGTGGTAGTTTATCTCAGCTTACACCGCGGATTCATGGAGGGCGCGCTCCTGATCATCGTGATCGGAAGAATCGCCGAGGTGCACTCGGGCGCGCCCACCGGCATTCTCACGGCCTGCTACCTGGCGGTTTTCCTGGCGATCCTCTTCACGAAAGAGATGTTCCTCGTGGCCACCACCTTCTCCTCGATCATTCTGGCCGTCACTGGAGGACTGATCTGGAAAGTCGCGTTTTTGGTTCTGGCCCAGCGTTACGGCATTCTCGGGAACGTCTGGCGGGCCTCGCTCGAATACATGCTGCCCTTCCAGCTCGCGCTTGGCGTATTTGCCCGGCCGGTTTTTCATCTGATGCGCACGCTCGATCAGCGTACCCATGTGGAAAGGGAATCGGAGGCGCGCGAGCTTACGGGGGAGGAGTTCTAGCGCCATGATCGGCCAGAACGAACAACTCCAGAGCTTCCAGGACCGCTTCCGCTATCTTTACGGCATCCTGATCGTAATGGCGTCGATCCTCTTCCTGCGCCTCTGGTATCTGCAGATCCTCAAGGGCGAAGAGTTCAACCTCGCCGCCGAGGAAAACCGCCTCAAGAAGATCAAGCTGGAAGCTCCGCGCGGGATGGTGTTTGACCGCGACCGCCGCATCCTGCTCGACAACCATCCCACGTTCAACGTGGTGATCACGCCCCAATATTTCCGCGCGGCCCCGCTCGAAGCCCGCGAAGCTACGATCAGCAAACTCTCGCGCATCCTCAACACCAACTCGAAGACGATCATGGAGACCCTGACCAAAGCGCGCAACCAGCCGTCGTTCCAGCCCGTGGCGGTGAAAAAGAACCTTTCCATGGACGAGGTATCGCTGATCGAGATGGAGAAGCTCTCCATGCCGGGAGTGGAGGTGGCCACGGGCATCCGCCGCACGAACGTGAATGGCTTGATCGGCTCGCACCTCCTCGGCTATATCGCCGAGGTGGACGCCGACGAGCTTCCGCGCGTGAACAAAAGCGCCAAGCGCGCCTACAGCCAGGGCGACAGCATCGGCAAGAGCGGCCTGGAGATGCAGTGGGAAAACGTGCTCCGGGGAGTGGACGGCGTTGAGTTCGTGGAAGTGGACGCGTTCGGCCGCAAGAAGCAGGCGAACGAGCGCAGCAACCCCGGCATGGTGTTCGAGATCCCGTCCAAGCCAGCCGAGCCGGGCAGGAATATCGTGCTCACCGTCGACGAGGATTTGCAGACCACGGCGGCCGAAGCATTCCAGAAGGACAACCGCACGGGCTCCATGGTGGCCATCGATCCCAACAATGGCGAAGTGCTCGGCATGCTGTCGTGGCCGAGCTTCGACCCGGCCGAGTTCTCCGTGGGCATCCGGCCGGAATACTACAAACAGCTGATCAGCAACGACGATAAACCCCTGCGCGACAAAACCATCCTCGACCACTACCAGCCGGGCTCGACCTTCAAGATCATTTCGTCGATCGCCGGCCTCGAGGAAGGGCTGATCAATGAGAACACCGTGGTGAACGCCGGCTGGACCTTCAAGTTCGGCAGCCACACCTTTCACGACTGGAAGGTGGGCGGCCACGGCCCCACCGACGTGATCAAGTCGCTCTACCGGTCGGTGGACGTGTTCTACTACAAACTGGGCACGCATATGGAGATCGACGTGCTCGCCCGCTACGCCCGCAACCTGGGACTGGGCACACGCACCGGCATCCAGCTGCCGGGTGAGATCCCGGGCCTCGTGCCCGATGTAGCCTGGAAACGGCGCACGCAGAATGCCGAATGGTATCCCGGTGAAACGCTCTCGGTGATGATCGGGCAGGGCGCCCTCACCGCCACGCCCGTACAGCTGGCGAACATGATCGCGACGGTTGCCAACGGCGGCACGATTTACCGCCCGCGGCTGGTGAAGTATATCGAAGGGCAGGACGGCTCGATTCTCGACAAGTCGGAGCCCGAAGTGATCCACACCGCCAAGTTCAGCGCCGATACTCTGCGCCTCGTGCGCAAGGGCCTGCAGCTCGTATTGGAGCATGATAACGGCACGGCGCACGCCCACTTCGTGCCGGGCATCGAAGCCGCCGGAAAGACCGGCACGGCCCAGGTGGTGAAGTATACGGCCGACACTCTAAATAAAGATTGCATGCATATGGAGCGCAAGTACCGCAACAACGGCCTCTTCGTGGCCTACGCTCCCGTGGACGATCCGAAGATCGCGGTGGCGGTAGTGCTCGAGCACGGCTGCCACGGAACCGCCGCCGCGCCGATCGCCATGGCCGTGGTCAAGAAATTCCTGCAAAAGCTCGATCCGCAAAAATATTCGGATGAAACGCTGAAATTGGCGCGGGAAGCATACTGGAAGAAACGGGCGGCGTCGATTCGGGCGCAGCAAAGTAGCGAGGAGTGAGATGGCGACATTAGGCAGCGAAGAAGTAGGCAGTTCGAAGTACGACCTGAACGCCGTATGGGTGATGCTTTGCCTGATCGCGATCGGGATCGTGAACCTCTACAGCGCCACCTATCTCTCCCAAGGCGCGGAAGCCCAGTTCTGGAAACAGCAGGCGGTATGGTTCGGTATCGGTTCGATATTTTGCGGGGCCGCCTATTTCGTGCACTACCGGGTTCTCGAGCGCTTCGCCTACTTCGCCTACGCGGCCAATATTTTCTTGCTCATCATGGTACTGCTGATCGGAAAGAGCGTGATGGGCGCCAAGCGCTGGATCGGCTTCGGCGCGTTCTCCATCCAGCCCTCGGAGTTCATGAAGATCACGATCGCCTGGACGCTCGCCAAGTTTTTCCACGACGACCAGTACCGGGAATACTACGACCTCAAAAGCCTGATGATCCCGATTCTCCTCGTGCTCATACCCGTATTGCTGGTGATGGCGCAGCCCGACCTCGGCACTGCCATGATCATCATGGCCGTAAGCGTGAGCGTGATCTTGTTCGTGAAGGTGAGTCCGCGCCTCTTGATCACCATCGGGCTGTGTCTCGCGGTGGTGCTGCCGGTCGCCTACAAGTTCGTGCTCAAGGACTACCAGCGCCAGCGGATCATCACCTTCATCAACCCCCAGAGCGATCCCCGCGGCAAAGGCTATAACTCCATCCAATCGATGATCGCCGTCGGCAGCGGTCAGTTTCTCGGCAAGGGCTACAAAAAGGGCACCCAGTCACAGCTGAACTTCCTCCCCGAGCACCATACCGATTTCATTTTCTCGGTATTCAGCGAGGAGCACGGCTTCCTGGGATTCCTGGTGCTTCTGGTGCTCTATCTCATCCTGCTCACCAACTCGCTCAAGATCGCCTATGGGTCGAACGACAAGTTCGGGATGCTATTCGCCTTCGGGATGTGCTCGCTCTTTTTCTGGCATGTATTCGTCAATATGGGCATGACCACCGGGATCATGCCCATCGTAGGCGTTCCCCTGCCCTTCATGAGCTATGGGGGGTCGTTCATGCTGGCCTGTATGATGGCTGTAAGCATCCTCACGAACATTGCCAATAAGAAGTCGATGTTTTAGATAGGAGGCGTGACAACGCCTGCCCCCTTCACCACCTACGGAGACAGCCTCCGCGCCCGCTACGGCGGCAAAACCTATAAGCTCACCGTTTCGGGCGGGCAAACCTGCCCCACCCGCGACGGCACCTTTGGTCCCCGCAAGGGCTGGGGCGGCTGCTCGTTCTGCGACGTGCACGGCTCCGCTAGCTATTTCGCCAACCTTCGCAAGGAGTTGCCGGTGCGACTGCAGCTGGAGGCCGCGGCAAATGGAATCCGCAACAAGTTCAAAGCCGAGCACTTCGTGGCCTACTTCCAAAGCTATACGACAACCCATGAAGAGATTGCCGAGTTCCGAGCTCGCTACGATGAAGCGATCGCCTTCCCCGGCGTTGTAAGGCTCGCCGTAGGCACCCGGCCCGACTGCTGTCCCGAAGCGGTGCTGGAGCTGCTGGCGTCCTATACCGACCGCGTGGACGTGCAGCTCGAGCTGGGAGTGCAGAGCCTGCAGAACGAAGCGCTCGACTTCTTCGAGCGCGGCCACGATTCCGCCACCGCCCTGGACGCCCTGGAAAGAGCGCTGGCTTTGTCCCGTACGCTGAAATCACAGGGGAAAGCGAAAGAGCTCGACGTCAGCGCCCACCTCATCCTGGGCGCTCCCATGGAGAAGGACGAGCACCTGATCGAGAGCGCGCGCACGCTCAGCCGTCTGGGGGTGCATGGAGTGAAGCTCCACCATCTCCATGTGCTCAAGAAGACCAAGCTCGAGAAGCGCTACAAAAGCGGGGACTTCCCGCTCATGACCATGGAAGAGTACTTCGCGAGGGCTGCGCTCTTCCTGAGGCATCTCGACCCGCATATTGTGATTCACCGTACGCATGGTCTCGCGCCTCATCCCGAGGAATTGATTGGGCCCGACTGGTCCCTGCAAAAAATTCATCCCGTGGAGCGCTTCAAAGAATGGATGCGCGAGCGCGGCTGGCAGCAGGGCGACCTCACCTAGCGGGCAAATTTTGCTTTTGCATTTTCGGCTCCGTCTGAAACAATAAAAGTATGGAGTTGCTCCACGAGCCTAGGATGGCTCGTATCACCCGACTACTGCACGCCTCCCGACACGAGGTGCTCCTTCTAACCAGCCAGCGCCTGCTGGAGCAGGGAAGCCCTGATCTCCTGAAAGCCCTTGAATCCTGTGCCCAGCGCGGCCTGCGCGTGAAAGTGCTCGTCGAAGCTCCCTCGATCTCTGATTCCCGGGTGATTTCGGTCCTCCAGTCGGCGGGAGCCGAAGTGCTGCGCGCCCGCAAGAAATTTTCCTGGTTCTTCCGCCCGCTCGTCGTCCACAGCGAGGTATGGATTTTCGACCGCCAGGAGCTGATCAATTCCAACGAGCGTGTGCGCTCCGATCGGGATGCCGCCGACCCCTTCATGACCATGGAGTGCCAGCTGGGGAGTGACGTGGCATCCGGGGCTGCCTCCTACTTCGACATGCGCTGGGATTCGCAGGCCCTGCCCGCCTCTTTTTCGGTACGGCACAAAGACTTCGGCTGCCATAGCGGCTCCCAGGCAGAGCTTGAGTTCTTCGGCGCCCTTGCCATGGCCCAGCGGGAGATCCTGCTTTCGCTCCCCACCAGCCGGGTTTCGAAACGCGTGGAAGGCGCCCTCCATGCGGCCATCGCCTCCGGAGTGGCGGTGACTCTTTTCGCGAACGCCGACGGCGACAACGCTCCGGCCCTCAAGCGGCTGCGCCGGCTGGCCAATGCTGGCGCGACGGTGAAGATCTGTGGCCGCCGGCTGGGTTCGGAATGCGCGATCATCGATGGGGGGGCTGTTTTTATGGGTTCGCTTCCCTCCTCTTCACGGCTTTGGAGGCGGGAGGCTTTCCCGGTCTTCGTCCTCCAAAGCGAAGCCCTTTCCGCCGAACTTCGTACGGCCCTGGAGTCCCAGGTATCCGTCGAAATCAATAACTTAGCTCCGTCCCCCACCCTCGCCGTCCGCTAGCCCGTCTCCCTACCGATACAGCACAGAAAGATCCTCAAGCCAGGCGCACGCTTTGCCGAAAAATATCCAAGTAATTAAATCGGACTCTACTCCATGCGCACCCTGGCTCTCATTCTGCTCTCCTGCTTCGCCTCCCCAGCGGCTCTTGCCGTGAGCAAGGGCGCCGAAGATTCCTGCCGCCGCATCTGCAGCGGCGATAGTGAATGCGCGGGGAAATGCACCTCCCATGTGGACCTGTTTGAACTGCAGACGGATTTTCTGAGCAGCGTGGCTGCCTGGAACGTTTCTACCGACGACCGCATGAAGGCCGTTCGTTCCGGCGCCAACCGCGAAGTGCTCGATCTCTGCCGATCGACCGGCTGGTCGCTCGACAACATCTTCACCTGCCTGCGCTCCTACCCCACCCCCGATGTGATCCAGAGCTGCAAAAAACTTAGCCCTCGCCAAGAGGAGCAAGTGCGGTGTGTGCGCGCGGGCAAAAGCAGCGCGGAAGTGGACGCCTGCGCCTCCGCTTTCCCGGGCAGCGACATGAGCCTGCACTGCCTCGAAATGCAGGTGACCGCCCAGGAAACCCGCTGGTGCCGGGAGCGAAAAGGCGGCTCCGCCGAGCGCATGAGCTGCCTGGAAGATCATGTAGCCATCCGTCAGCGCGATACGCGGGAGTTCGAAGAAGAGATCCGCCGCGCGGCCGCGCGCGAAGAGGCGGAAAATTCCCGCAAGCCGGCTTCGGAAAAACGTAAATAGAAATTCAGGCTCGGGCTTCGCTGCCCATGCGCGCGCGCCGCTCGGCATATTTCGAGCGCGATGCCTCTTTCGAGCGCAGCTGCCCGCAGGCGGCGAGGATGTCGGGGCCCTTGGAGATCCGGATTGTCGTCGTGATGTCACGATCCAGGAGATACTTCTGAAACGCCATCACCTCCGGCAGCTCAGGACGCAGGAAGGGCGAGGCCGGATGCGGGTTGTAGGGAATCAGATTCACTTTCGAGGGAATACCACGCAGCAGAGCCAGGATCCGCTGGGCGTCGGCGCGGCTATCGTTCAGGCCCTTGAGCATCACATATTCGAACGTGATTCTGCGTCCGGGGCCGAGCTCATACTGGCGGCAGCCGTCGAGCAGGGCCTTGAGGTTGTAACGCTTGTTCACCGGCATGATCTCGGAGCGTAGCTCGTCTGTGGTCGCATTCAAGGACACAGCCAGGTTCACCTTCGAGCGCTTTCCCAGCTCCAGCATCTGCGGAACGAGACCGCTCGTGCTCACAGTGATCTTCCGGTGCGAGATATTGAAGCCGTGCGGGTGGGTGAGGATATCGATCGAAGCGAGCACGTTCTCGAGATTGTGCAGGGGCTCGCCCATGCCCATGTACACGATGTTGGTGATGCGGTCGCCGAACTCCTGCACGATATTATGGGGGTAGTTGCGCGCGACTTCGAGCACCTGGTCCACGATCTCGTGGGTCTTGAGGTTGCGCATCAGGCCCATATCGCCCGTATTGCAAAAAGCGCAGGCCATCGCGCAACCCACCTGCGAGCTCACGCACTGGGTGAGGCGATCTTTGATCGGCATCAGCACCGTCTCGATCGTACGCTCGTCGGAGCAGCGGTAGAGGTACTTATGCGCGTTGTCCTCTTTGGACACCTGCAGGCTCACCTGCGGAGGCGCGGGAATGTAGAATTTCTCTTCGAGCAAGGCCTTGAGGTCTTTGGAGACATTGCTCATTTCCGAAAACGACCGCACGCGCTTCCTGTACAGCCAGAAGAACACCTGCTCCGCGCGGTACTTCTCTTTGCCCAGTTGGGCGATTTCCGCACTCAGCTGCGCGAAGGTCAGGCCCGTGATCGGAGTGCGCGTCTCGATGGTGGCGGCAGGCTGCACGGGCTGCGCGAAGATCTTCGCGCGCTCGTCGAGAGGCGTGGCGGCCACGGCCGGATTCAAACTGATGAGGTCGTTTTGGAAGTCCATAATGACTAGGTGGGCCACAATAGAGGGAGATGCGGAATTATGCAAGCATTTCAGCTTTTTAGACCTTCCGGGCCTAAAGCCTCTCCCGCGCACGGAATTCGGGCCTATACTGGAGCGCATGAAGCAAAAAAACCGAGTTCTCTTCCTCTCTTTGATCCTCTTTTCCACCTTCCTTCACCGGAAAGGAGCGAATGAAGCCATGGCCGAGTCGCACATCCAACCCCCTTCCCCCATCACCGAGTTCGGCTGCGGTCTCTACCGCGAGCTGGCCAAAAAGCCGGGGAATCTCTTTTTCTCTCCCTATAGTGTTTCCACTGCCCTCGCCATGACCAGCGCTGGCGCCAAGGGTAAGACGCTCGCGGAGATGCGCAAGACTCTCCACCTGGGCGACGATTCCCATACGTTGATGCGCTTCCTTCGTGAGTCCCTTTCCGGCAAGGACGATAACCAGGTCGAGCTGGTGACGGCCAACCGCCTCTGGGCGAAAAGCGGGCAGTCCTACGACGAAGACTTCCTCCAGCTCACGGAATCGAACTACGGCGCCGGGCTCACGCCCCTCGACTATGCGGAAAACCCCGAAGACGCCCGCCAGGAGATCAACGAGTGGGTGGAAAAACAGACGAAGAGCAAGATCAAAGATCTCATGCCTAAAGGATCAATCACGGCGGCCACAGACCTGGTGCTCACGAACGCCATCTACTTCAAGGGCAGCTGGAGCAAACCTTTCTCCAAGGAAGCCACCCGGGATGAAGAATTTCATCCGGAGAAAGGCAAGCCCACTCTGCGGCCCTTTATGCACCTGACGGAGAAATTTCCCTATGGCGAGAATAAAGACTTCCAGTTCCTGCGCATGAACTACAAAAGCCAGGGCAATGGCCTCTCTATGCTGATCCTTCTCCCCAAGAAAGGGAAGTCGCTCGCGAGTCTGGAAAAGAAGCTGACGGCCGCCTATTTTCAGAACCTCACGCCCGGCATGGGAAACCACGAAGTAAAAGTGAGCCTGCCCAAGTTCCGCCTAGAGTACGAGCGGCGCCTGGAAGAAGTGCTTCCCAAGATGGGCATGAAGCTCGCCTTCGACGCCGCCAAGGCCGACTTCTCCGGAATCCGCGAGCTGAAAGGAACCGAACATCTCTCGATCAACGTGGTGGCGCACAAGGCCTTTGTAGACGTGGATGAGACCGGCACCGAAGCCGCGGCAGCCACGGGAGTGGGAATGGTGCTCACCTCGGCGCCGATTCAGCTCGAGCCACCCAAGGTATTCCAGGCCGACCGGCCTTTCCTTTTCGTGATCCTGCACGCGCACTCGAACGCCGCCCTTTTCATGGGGCGGGTGGCGCAGCCATAAGCTCAAAACCGGAGCGAGCCCACCATTTTACCGATAACGGCATCGGTGATGATGCGATACCCGAGTGAATTCACGTGGCAGCAGGGTTCGTCGTAAACCGTTTCCTTTTCTTCCCGGAAGATCATCGTCAGGTCGTAAATGTTCACGCCTTTCTGCTTCATCCGCACGACCGCCGACCGCAGCTCGGCAAATTCGCGCGGATCGCGCTGGAATTCTTTGCGGATGACGTTCTTGGTTTCCCAGTCCGTGAACACCTTGGAGTCCGGGACATACTGGTTGGGCTGCAGAAAAAAGATCGCCTTCTTGCCGAGAGTGGAGAGCAGCTTCTGCTGCATGACCGTATAGCGCTCCCAAACCGAAACAGATCCGCTCACTCCGTCGGGCAGGGCTTGCCGATAGAAGTCCCTCTCGGGACGCCGCAGCTCAATTTCGGCCGCTGCCTTCGCTTCCGCGGCCACCGATTTTGCGCGCTCGGATAAGAGGCCGCCAAAGACCCGGGTCACCGAAAAGTAAAGCGCGCTCCGGCCTATGGGACTGCGGGCTCCCATCGCCGCCAGCCCACGGCTCAGGCTCCCCAGAAACTGCAGCGAAGCGTTCGAGGCCGCGGCCTTGCTGCTGTTCCAAAACAGGAGATATGGCGCGATCGGATAATCCAAGGGAAAGAGCGGGGCATTCGCTTTGGCACTGAGCTCGTTAAAGCCGTCAAGATTGATGAAAAGATCCACACCGTCGGCAAAGTACGAGGCCACGAAAAACTGCTGCGGCTGCTTGAAGCCGCCGATGGCCATGTTCCACAGCCGGATTTTTTTTTGCGCCAGAGCCGGGAACTTTTTCTTCAGTTTCTCGAAGAAATAGTCGCGGCCCTCGGTTTGCAACCAGTGTCCCCAAAGAAACGCCAGGGAGCCCCCCAGTACGCCCACCACGTACTCGCTCCCTTCGTGCTTCGGGGAAAAGGCTCGTGGGTCTTCGAATCCGTAGTTGTTGATGGTCGGGTCGGTCGGAGCGCTCACGAATCCGAAATACGGGTGCGGGGTCAGGTCGCGCAGCCAGTTGCCTGCTTCCCATTCCGCCTCACGGAGTTGGCGCTCGTAGTACCCCTTTTCCCCGAAGCCGCTTCCCGGCCGCGCCGCCCAAAAAAGTCTAGTGGCACCTTCGGAGAAAAAGACCGTGAGAATGGAGGAAAAAAAAGCGAGCCAGAAACGAGAGGACATCAGCCTCGCATTCCGTGCCAGCGGAGCAGAGCTTTCATCGGCCAAGGTTCGGGCTCGAAGAGCACTTCCTTCTCGACGTCCCGTTGGGAGCGGATCTTCTGGAGCAGCCGCCAGGCCGCCTTCTCCCCGTGCGACATCTGCGCCGTCCGCACTTCGTCCCAGACACGGCGAGAGAGGAAAATCGAATACGCGGGCAATACGTAGTGGTTCTCGCACCAAGCCACGAAGCGGGCCGCAGTTTCCGGCAGAAAGAGATCGAGGCCTTTCCAGTCAATACCGGAGAAATCCGGCTCGCTGAAACCCTTCACCTCGGCACCCTGGAACTCGAGCAGAAGCGAGTCGAAGCTGTCCGGGCTGTTGACCACGCCAACCAGGAGCAATTTTCTTTCTGGAAAAAGTTCACCGAAGAACGAGCGGTAGAGGCCCAGCAGGAAATTCTTCCGTGGCCAGAAATGCTCCACCGGGCGTTCGCCCAAGTGCGTGGCAAGGCGCGACTTTTCCCCGCGCTCCACTCCGAGCAGCTCGCGCAGGCGGGCTACCTGGGCGTGGAAGTGATCAGTCGCCGGTGCAGAGGCGCGCACGGCGGCCACCTGGGAGAGCGCGTTCAGGAGTTCGCGCTGGTCGATGAAAGAGGCGCCCGCGCACTGGTACTTGGCGGAAAGATCGTCCCAGGCGCCCGTCATATCGTCCACCTGGCGGCCGAGATCGCGGAATCCGGATCGTGAAAGCGCGCCGGCTGCGAAGCCCACGGCCCCCGCCACCACGCGGTTGTGGGAAAGCAGCAGCACCAATCCCGACTTCTTCGGCGGCAAAGGCCCAAGGATGCGCTGGAATTTATGCCAGTTCTGCCGGAGTTCCATCTTCTTCTCTCTTCTCCGCCACCACGGCCAGACGCTCCACCATCATACTGAGGGGAATCACCGAAAGCGGCGGCAGCTCGGTTTCAAAACATTTCCCGTAACCCTGTTCGGAAGTTTCGGTGCTCGCGCCTTCCCCGAGCGACATGCCATGGATGCGCACCAGACGGGAGAACTCCAGGGTGATCTTCCTCGCTTCGGCCCCCGGGTTCATCAGGAAGAGTGTCTTCATATCGCCCGCGGCCTTCTCCTCGGGAGTCTCGTCCTTGAGATTCCAGTCGACGCTCACGCTCATCACGCCGGATTCACCGCGGTCGAACATACAGAACGGTTCGATCCGGGCCACCGAAACCAGGCTGTCTCCAAGCGTATTCATCGAGAGCTGCGAACTCTCCTGCCCCTCGATCAGCAGCACATGCCCGCCGCCGGGGAAGATGCCGATTTCGAAGAGCCAGCCGTGATTGAGCCGGAACGTTTTCAGTTTCTTGAGTTCCTTGAGGCCTGCCTCGCAGAGAGAGGAACGGAAGAGCACGAGAGTGCAGTCGCGCTCCTTGGCGAGCGAGAGCAGCTCCATCGTCTGTCGCAGCTCGAGATTGTAGCCCTCTTCCACCACGAAAAGTTTGGCGGTCTTGCGCTCCACGGCATCAATGTCAGCCAGCGAGGTTTTGAGCTTCAGCGCCACGCCCAGCTTGTCCTGCAAAAGTGCCGAGATCTGGGCGGGGGCAAAGCGGTTCTGCGAGAGCGCGATCGCGGGGCGGGTGAGCTCCGTCTCTCCGGTGGAGAATCCATTGATGAGCTTGCGCATTTTAGCCCGGAAGCCGGGCGAGAGGGTGAAGTAATCGTGCTCGTTCATCCACACTTCGCCGAAGATCACGAGAGAGGAGGAAACCATGAAGTTCCGTTCACGGTCGCGGAGCTGAAAGAGATCGTCGAGCCAGGCCACCGAACAGGAGGAGCGGGCGCGCACGATCTCACGGAAGAGATCGGCATGGCTGGGGCCCGAGCCGATCAGCTCTTCCAGAAGGCGGCCGTGAGAGCTTTCCCGCGCAAAGAGATTGCGCGAAGTCACCTTCACGTTCGGATGGCGGGCGAAGCGGCTCTCAAGGAAATCAAAGGCGCGGGAATGAAAGATGCGCTCGGCCAATGCCGGTGTCCATTCTTCTTTTTTGTAGCCCGCTCCGAACTGCATATGCCGGAGGGAAAAATCTCCATGGTCGGAGGCGGCGAGCCCGGTATTTCGGTAATGTTTGAAGAGCGAGTCGGTAACCACGAGCTCCACTTCGGCCTCGAAGCCCTCGGAGAAAACTTCGGTGAGTTCCTGGGTGATCTTGAGGAGGAAGTGGCCATAGCGCTGGAACACCGAGGGCGCAAGCAGACTGACCAGCGGATGGATGTTCGGCGGAACGCAGGCGTAGAACGGGTGGCCGAGGCGATCTTGCGCGAGGTTTTGCCGGTCACGCAGAAGCTCATCGGGCACGCCACCATTGGTGTAACCGATGCCGAGTTCCGGAGTCACGCCGAGACGGAGCTTGATCCCGCTCGATGCGCATTGCTTCACTAGTTTCTGGAGAAGATGATAGCGGTCGGTCTCGAGGTGCGACCAGGGGACGAAAGCCGCCATGGTCGTGGCGCCGCTTTCGCGAATACGGTCGACCACCGCAAAAATTTCTTTCGAATTGTAATCCCAGTACCTGACAACGGGGACTAACTCTAGCTTCATCCTGCGCTCTCTTTGCCCCGCCCAACATGACCCGCTTCGTCCTTGTGCGGTTTCCAACGGAGCAACGTGTACGAGAGAAGCGTAACACGAAGCGTATAGGGGAAAAACCTTGTTTTTCGGTTACTTAAAGTTATAACGGAATGGCGGAAGCGTGTATTCCCGGAGAAGGAATCATGGATTTCAATCCAAACGACACCCAAAGAGAAATTGTGGAAATGGCCGCGAAGTTCGCGCAGCGGGAGATTGCGCCCTACGTGGACGAAGACGAGAGCAATAGCTTCTTCCGCCGCGAAATCTTTCCCAAGGCCGGGGCAGCGGGCATGATCGGCATCACCTGCTCGGAAGAATTCGGCGGCGCCGGCCTCGGCACCACCGAGTATGCCCTCGCCCTGGAGCAAATCGCCAAAGTTTCCTCCGGCTACGCCACATCGCTCTCCGTGACCGGCCTGCCGATCTCGATCGTCGACCAGTACGGCAACAAAGCGCAGAAAGAGAAGTTCATTCCCGGACTCATCGCCGGTGAAAAAATCGGCGCCTTCTGCCTCACCGAGCCCAATTCCGGCTCCGACGCCGCCGCCCTGCGCACTACCGCCGTGAAAAAGGGCGGGAAGTACATTCTCAATGGCGTGAAGCAGTTCATCACCAACGGCATGCAGTCCGATCTGTTCGCCGTGCTCGCGCGCACGGGAGGCGAAGGACCCAAGGGCGTGAGCTGCTTTATCGTGGAAAAAGGATTCCCCGGCCTCAAGGGCGGCAAGCTGGAAAAGAAGATGGGCATGCGGGTTTCGCCGACCCAGGAGATCATCTTCGAGAACCTCGAGGTGCCGGCGGAAAATATGGTTGGCAGCGATGGGCAGGGCTTCGACGTAGCCAAACGCGCCCTCGACGGGGGCCGTATCTCGATGAGCGCGGTGGCCAACGGAATCTCCCGCGCCGCGATCGAAATTGCCGTCTCATACGCCAAAGAGCGCGAGCAGTTCGGCAGACCGATCATGGATTTTCAGGGTATATCCTTTCTGCTCGCCGATATGACCACCGAGCTCGAAGCATCGCGCCTCCTCATGCTCCAGGCCGCCACCCTGAAAGACGCTGGCGAGCGCTTTACGCTCCAGGCCTCCATGGCGAAATTGAAGTCCACCGAAGCCTGCATGCGCATCACCACCGATGCCGTTCAGGTGCTCGGCGGCTACGGCTATATGGAGGAGTTCAAGGTCGAGCGCTATATGCGCGAAGCGAAGATGCTCCAGCTCGTCGAAGGCACGAGCCAGATCCAGCGCCTGATTATCGCAAGGGGTCTGTGAGATATGCGCGAAAGCCTCAGGCTCGAGAGCTTCAGCATTCCGGGGTACAATGCGAATGAGCTCCGCGAACGCGGAGAGCGCCTGCTGCCCCAGCTGGCGGAGTGGAGCAAATCCGACTTCGCGGGCTTCCGCCGGGTGCTCGATTCCGGAAGCGACTGCTACCCCGATCTGAAAAAAATCAGAAGAATGGCGGCGGCCCACCGGAAAGGAAGCTCCGGTAAACCCATTCGTGACTTCGTGATCCTGGGCATCGGCGGCTCGAGCCTTGGTGCGGAAGCCATCCTGCGCGCGCTTCACTCGCCCCTCCAGGAGCCGCGCTTCCATGTGCTCGACAATGCTGACCCCGCCCAGATGAGCTGGCTGCTCAAAGGCCTCGATTCCCGGGAAACGCTCTTCTATGTGGTTGCCAAAAGCGGCGCCACTCCGGAGACGCTCTCGCAGTTCCTCGTGGCGATCCAGTGGGTGAAGAAACGCGCAAAGGGCGAGAGCTGGAAGAAGCACTTCGTGCTTTGCACCGATCCCGCTAAAGGCGACTTACGCACCCTGGCCTCGCGCTGGAAGCTCGACTGCCTGGAAGTGCCACCCGCAGTGGGCGGGCGCTTTTCCGTGCTCACTCCCGTGGGTCTTTTTCCAGCGGCTTTCGCGGGTATTCCCCTAGACCCTTTCCTGAAGGGCGCGGCCTCGGTGGCGGCCTGGGAGAAAGCTCCGTGGCACGAGAACCCCTGCGCGCAGCTTGCCCTGGCGCTGGCGAAAAACGCGCGCGAAAGGCCCATCACGGTGCTCATGCCCTACAGCTCCCGTCTCAGCGCATTCTCACGCTGGTTCTGCCAGCTCTGGGCCGAGAGCCTGGGGAAAAAAGGCCGCGGTCTCACGCCCTACCCTGCCACGGGCGCCACCGACCAGCACTCGCAGATGCAGCTCTATATGGAAGGCCCCGCCGACAAATGCCTGCTCTTCGTGCACGTGGCGAATCCGGGAGGCGCGGTTGCCATTCCCAGCGTCGCCGGGACGGCGGACCTCCCCTCCTTCGGCCTGCTCAAGGGAAAGAGCGTGGGCGGGCTGCTGGAGGCCGAGTTCCGCGCCACCCGCGATGCCGTGACGAATCAGGGGATCCCGAACGGCACCCTGGCGATCGACAAGCTCGATGCCTATTCCTTGGGCGCGCTCTTTTACTTCTGGGAGTGGGCCACCGCGATCGCAGGAGCCGAGCTGGGCGTGAACCCTTTCGACCAGCCGGGGGTCGAGGCGGCGAAGGTGTTGACGAAGAAGTATTTAAACGAGAATCGCTAGCGCTATTTCTTCCACTCGCAGTCCATTTCCACGCCGTCGACATCCGAACCACGGCGGGTAGCCTCGTCGTAGATCCCGCCAAATCCCGATGTGGTGCCGGCGTCGTTGAGGCTCACGTACATGCGCAGATCAATCTTTCCGCTTTTTGCTCTAACCTTGATGGTGTTGTCGTAGCGTTTGTCCGCGCTGGGTTTCTGGTTCAGAACGGATATCCACTCTTCCACCGGCGAGTTTTTGGAAGACTCGAAGAACTTTCCCGAGGGCAGGCGCTGCAGCTCGACTTTTTCTCCCTGTATGGATGCCTTGAACTGCATCCATGGGCCATCTTCGAACTCGCAACGTACGGTATAAGTTCCGTCGTGGGAGGAATCCACGCTCGACGGCATACGGCCGCTGCCGAGTTTCTGCTTCTCGCAGATCTGTGCCATGGCATCGGTCCAGCCGGATACGTTCATCACTAAATCATCGCGCTGGCTGTTGTAGACGCCGTCCATGCACACGCAGCTCTCACCCTGCGGCCAGGTTGTGAAGGTACCGTTCGACTTTTTCGCCAGATGGATACGTACGGCCGGAGACTTCTCGTCGGTGCGCAGCTGAAGGTAGCGCTGAGTCTCCTTGCTGCTCTCTTCCTTGTACTCGCCGCACCAGGTGCGCTGCTCAGGACCGCTCGTGAACATGCTGCTCTGGTTGCTGGCAGGCACGCGCACGCCATGAGCCGCACAGCCTGCGATGAAAAGAACAAGAACGGGAAGCAGCTTACGCATAGGAAATCTCCTAAATCAGGATTGGTGCTTACTTATCGTCAGTTTACGCGGCTGATTGAAGAAAGAGGAGCCTTACACGCTTCCGTTAGGCCCCGCCTGACGACGGGAAGACAATCCGCTGCTGGTTGCGGTTTTCCATGCGCATGAAGTAGTAGCTCGCCTCGTGCTCCTCGAGGATCATCTTGGCCACGGTGAACGCCACGGAGCTCTGGATCTCATATTCGTGCTTCACGGGATCGCCATTGTCTTCGATCCGCACCTCCACGTTCCCAAATCCCGGGATCACCTCGATGCTGAGGAAGGAATCGTATCCCTGGCGGCCGCTTTTCGCCCCGATCGCGAGCAGGCTTTGCTGCAGGAGATGGAAGAAGATCTGCAGCAGGCGGTTGCGGTTGCCCACCACAGGGGCCGCATTTCCGGCACTCACCTTGAGCCGCACCGTATGCCGCTTCACCTCTCCCTGCAGCAGATCCAGCGCGCTCTGAAGGCATTCCCCCAGATTCAGGGACTGGTGCTCTTCATCCGCCTTACGCACGAGTGAGAGCATCGTCTGCACGATCTTGCGGCAACGCTCGGCCGACTGCACGATGTTTTCCACGTCTTGCCCGAGCGCGCTCTTGGGGTCGAGGTCCTTCTGCAGGATCTGGCCGATCGCAAGAATACCGCCGATCGGGTTGTTGATCTCATGGGCCACCGACCCCACGAGTATTCCCAGCTCGGCCACCTGCTCCTTGGCCAGGATTTTTTCCGTGAGCGTGCGCTCTTCGGTTACGTCGTGGAAGCGCAGCACGTAGCGTCCCGCTCCGAGCGGCTCCTGGATCGTATCGAAAAAGGCGCGGTAGTGGCGGCCGCCGCGTTCCAGGTCCCATTCGTGACCCTGTCCCGAGGGTAGCTTGCCCAGCTCGCCCATATCCACTCCCGACGGCTCCTTGCCCTGCAGACGCTCCACGGGAAAACCGGAAAACTTTCCGTAGGCACGGTTTCCTCTAAGCACGAGAAATTTGTCGTCGAGAATGGCCACGGGATCTTCCACGGCGTCGAAGCTCGCCTCCCACACCGTCTTGGTTTCCTCGGCCTTGGAGATCATCAGGTTCCGCTCCACGGCCAAGGCCACGGCATCACTGAGGTTGAGCAAGGCTTCGCCCACTCGGTCGATTAGCGCCTGCGCGGGATCGCCCGCGAATCGCGCGTAGATATGGGCCTTCAATGCGCCCTGGAAATGCACCGGCACGGCCAGCTGGTACAGCCCGATCACGCGCGAGCTGGCCGTGTCCGGGTAGGCATGCACCTTCACCTCGGCCACGTCGCCCACTTTAGTGCAGGCCTTGATGAGCGCCTTTTCCACGCTTTCCATGTCGCGCGCGGCGGACAACTCAAGGATGGCGGCGCCCAGGAACTCGATCGACGGATCATCGAACTGCCCGCCCCCGCTCCCTCCCCAAGCCACGCTCTCCGCGGCCTCCAGATCGTGCTGGAGCCGGCCCTCGGCGAGCAGGGCGCGGATAGCGATCAGCAGGTGTTCCCCGGCGGCCTGGGGCGGAAGCAGCTGCATGGCGAGCGCTTTGGGAAAGCGCTCCTGCGCCTTCTGCAGCACCGGAAGCGGGGCGAGCATCAGAACTCGCTCACCAGGGTCCATCTCCGCTTCCAGCTGATCCAGATTCTGCACGCAAACCATTTCGGCGAGACGGTTGGCCGGCAGCGCCTCGCGGCGGGAATGGAGCTCTTCACTTACGATCCAAACCCGTTCCATCATCACCCTCAGCGCGAATCGGCTTCCACGGTGCCATCGTGGAGGCGCAGCTCGAATCTTGTGCCCGGGGGAAGTTTGGCCGCCGAGCGGATCGCCCGTCCGGCCTCGTCGAAGGCGATGCTGTATCCGCGTTCGAGCACTTCCAGCGGGGAAAGGGCGCCCAGCTTGCCTTGCAATAGCGCCACCTGCTCGCGATTTTTCTCCAGGCAGCGAATCGCAGCGGCGCCCAGGCGTTCGGCCCAGTCGTCGAAGCGCAGCCGAAGCTCGTTGATCCGGTCACGGGGATTTTTCAATGAGGCCAGGAGAGCGTTGAGCCGCAGCTGTGCCTGTTCCACTTCCTGAATCACGCTGTTTTCCAGCCGCGAGCGGAGATCCCCCACGAGCTCCAGCGTCGCCTCCTGCTCGCGCACGAGCAGCTCGGCCGCCGCCGAGGGCGTGGGCGCGCGCAGATCGGCCACGAAGTCGGCGATCGTGAAGTCGATCTCGTGGCCAACGGCGCTCACCACCGGAATAGCGGATTTGTGGATGGCCCGGGCCAGCTCCTCATCGTTGAAGCAGAAGAGATCCTCGAGCGAACCGCCCCCGCGGGTAAGCAGGATCACGTCACCCAGCCCATGCTCGTTGGCCAGCTCCAGGGCGCGGCGGAGATCCTTCGGGGCCTCGGCGCCTTGCACGAGGGCCGGGATCAGCAGAACGTTCACGCCGGAAAACCTGCGCTTCAGCACCGAGATCACATCGCGGATGGCCGCGCCCGTAGGGCTCGTGATCACCACGATGCGACGGGGGAAGGCGGGGATCTCCCGCTTCCGGGCCTGGTCGAAAAGTCCTTCGGCGTGGAGTTTTTTCTTCAGGGCTTCGAACTTTGCCTGAAGGCCGCCCTCGCCCACCGGCTTAATCTGCTCCACGATCACCTGATAGGTTCCGCGGGGCGGGTAGACGGAGATGCGGCCGGCGCAGACCACTTCCACACCGTCTTTCAGAGCGGCCAGCTGCTTATTTTTCAGTGCGGCGCCACGGAACAGGGCGGCGGAGATCACCGCTTCGGAATCCTTGAGGCTGAAGTAAATGTGGCCGCTCGCGGCGGGGCGCCAGTTGGAAATTTCTCCGCGCACGCTCACCGTACCCACGGCCCCTTCCAGCAAATCTTTGATGGAAGCAGTGAGCTGGCTCACGGTCACCACCGTGTCCTCGCTCTCTTCTTGACGCTCGTTGAAGAGCTCCACGTTCACCTCGAAATCCGCGGCAAACGGGTTTGATTGCCCTATTTGCCGGCCGGCGCGGTCTCTCCCAGCACGCGCGCTACCGGAGCGGCGGGCGGGGTGCCTTTGAAATTCATCGTCTTCAGATAGTTCAGCGCCTGTTGTACTTGATAATCGTCTTTGGGATCAAGCGGTCGGGGCGGCGAATCCTTCGTGGAAGCCGATTTTTCGTCGTCTTCATCCTTGTCTCCTTTCGCCGCCTTCTCCCCCTCATTGCTCTCGATATGGTTCTTGAGATCTGCCTCGCTCACAGTCTTCGACTTCTTGCGCAGCTTTTTCACGGTATCCGGATCGAGATCGTCGAGATAGATGTCCGGCTCAATCCCTTTCGCCTGAATGGAAATTCCGCTCGGCGTGAAATAGCGGGCGATGGTGAGTTTGAGGCCTACGTCTTCCGCAAGCGGGATCACGGTCTGCACCGAACCTTTCCCGAAGGTGCGCTGCCCCGCGATCAGGGCACGCTTATGGTCCTTGAGCGCGCCTGCCACGATCTCCGCTGCCGAAGCGGAACTGCCGTTCACCAGCACCACCATCGGGAAGTCCAGGCGGGCCACGCCGCTGCGCGCGTACTTCACATCCTTATCATCCTTGGACCGGCCGATGGTGGAAACGATCACGCCGTTGTCCACGAATAGGTTCACCGCCTCCACGGCCTCGTCGAGCAATCCACCGGGATTGTTGCGGAGGTCGAGAATGAGCCCGCTCAGCTTGCCCTTTTTTTCCATCTTCGCGAGCGCGGACTTCACTTCCTGGGAACTCTTCTCCTGGAAGTGGTTCAGGCGGATGTATCCGAAGTTGCCGGCAAGCAACTCGCTTTTCACGCTTTTGACATCGATCGTGACCCGCTTCATTTTAAACTCAAGCGGCTTGGGCGCGCCGTCGCGGGAGACAGTGAATACCACCTCGCTGCCCACATTCCCACGGATCTTCGACGTGGCCTCGACAATGCTCATCCCTTTTGTGCTCGTGCCGTCGATCTTGATGATGCGGTCGCCGGGCTTGATTCCGGCCTTCCAGGCGGGTGTGCCTTCCATGGGTGTCACCACGGTGAGCACTCCGTCCTTGTTCACCCAAACCTCGATGCCCAGCCCCCCGAACTTACCCGCGGTATCGGTCTTGAGCTGGATGTAAATATCGGGCGGCATGAAGTTCGAATGGGGATCGAGGGTTTCGAGCATGCCCTTGATCGCCCCGTAAACCAGGTCCTTGGTTTTCACGTTGTCCACGTACTGCTTCTCGATGAAGTTGATCACGCGGCCGAAGAGGGCGATGTCGTCATACTTGGAGTTCGGAACCACCACCGAAGACGACGGAACCGTCGGGCCGGAAGCCGAGGCGTCTTTCTTTTCCGCGGCCAGAGCGGTGGAAGCGATTGTCAGAAGAAGGAAAGTAGAGCGAGCGGAGAAGGACATAGATCAACCCTTTTTCGAATGGCGATTCCTCTATCTTCGCCTATTTTGGCGTCTATTCGCGCGAAAAAACGCTGTCCGACCAGGCTAGTTGCCAACGCTGGCGCTACCGCGCCCGGCTTCCGCCTGGCGGGAAAACCACGGTACCGGGTTCACAGCGATATGGCGCTGGCGGATTTCGAAATAGAGAGGCGTGCCGTCAAGGGCCGTTCGCCCAATCGCTTCGCCCTCCTTCACCTCGTCGCCTTCTTCCTTCAGCGCCTCGCCCAGCTGGCCCACCAAACTGTAATACTGGTCGCCATGGTCGAGAATCAGCAGCTGCCCGTAGCCCCCGATCTTTCCGCTATAGACCACCTTGCCCGGGAATACGGCGTGCACATGCCTGCCCGCATCGGCCTGGATGTCCACTCCCTTGTGGAAGGTGTACAAGCTCGCTTTGGGATCGTAGCGGCGCCCGAAGGCGGTGACGATTTTCCCTTCGATGGGCAGGGCAAGGCCGCCCTTGCGTGAGGCGAAGCCGAAGCCCGTTTTCTTCGCCGGACGCGGGGCCTCCGCCGTCTCCGCCTCCCGCTGCTTCTTCACCTCGGCCGCGAGGTTGAATCGGCTGAGCACGCTTTCCAGCTCGCCTTCGGCCACCTTGGCGGCCTGGTACGACCGCAAACGCTCCGCCTGCTCAGCCCGGGTACGGTGAAGCAGGTCTTTTTTCAACTTCTGGTTGAGCTCGAGCACCGCCTGCTTCTCGTGCAGATCCTCGTTGTGTGCCACCTGGCGCTCCTGCTCCTCGGCAAGCTTGGTGTTCAGGCCTTCCACCTCGTCGAGTACTTTGCGAAGGGACACGATCTCCTCGCGGTCGGTGTGCAGCATGCGCGCTACCATCTCCTGGTACTGATCGAGAGTTGCTCCGTCACTCTCCGTGAGACGGGAAATGGGCGAACGGGTCTCGAGAGTCGGCAGCAACGAGAGCGCCATGCGCAGCCGGCGTTTTCGCGTGCCGATGCTGCTCTCCAGGCTGTCTTTGCGCAGATTCATCTCCTGCACGTGCGCACTAAGCTTCTCAAGCTCGAGGGCCGAAAGCTGGATCTCCAGCGCCTGCAGCTTAAGCAGCTTTTCGAGACGGCCGAGCTCAGAGGAAAGCGTGGCTTCGGCCATCTTGGCGCTCTGGATCCCGCCTTCGAGCCGCCTCACCTCATTCTGAATCTGCTGCAGATCCTGGCTCTGTGTGGCTTTGGGGTCGGTGGGTGCGGCGAAGGCGATGGTCGCCATCAAGAAAGAAAAAACAGAAATCACTACACGATCCTTCCGCGCAGCAACGCGGCCATTCCGGCCAGCACGTGCGCGAGCAGGGCCATGCCCATGATGGCCAGAGCCACCAGAGCGAAGCTCGACCAGTCGATGCGGAAGGCCTCATAGCCGATCGTGCCGAAGAATTGGTTATAAAGCTCGGCGAGGTAGGCGCGGCCGATGAAAAGCACGGTCACGCAGCAAGTGCCGATCGCCAGGCTGTGCAGCAGTCCTTCGATCACCCAGGGCAGGAGGATCTCGGCCTTGGAGGCGCCGAACGACCGCACCAGCTGGATCTCCTGCGCGTCCGTGTAAAGAATGTTCTGATAGTGCCCCAGGCACACGATGAAGAGCACGATCCAGAGCCCGATCGCGAGGGAGGTGCCCCCGTAACCCAGCCAGCGGAGCGAGGTGAGCGCCTTGCCCAGCTTCAGGGATCCGTCGTCTACCCGGGCCACGTTGGGAACCTTGGCGATGGCATCGGTGGTTTCCTTGCGCGCGAACGGATCGCCGTCGGAGGGAAAAACCACCTCGAGCATGCGGGGAATCACGTCTTCACCCAGATTCGCGATGGCCTCGTTCAGGTCGGGAAAATGTTGCTTGAGAAAGGCCTGGAACTCTTCCTTCGACACGATCCTTGCCGTTTCCACGCCCTTGGTCTGCATCACGCGGGTAAGCGCCTCTTCCACCACCGAGGGCTCGGCACTGTCGATGAAAACCGAGGCGGAACGCGCGGCTTTGATATGGTCCTGCTGGCCCGTGAGCCAGAGGGACCACAGCCCGATCGCCGCAGCCGCCGTGAGCAGGGCACTGCCGCCACAGACGGCGAGGACGGACGAAACCATCCGCCGACGCATCCCGGAAAGGGCGGCTCTTAGAAAATACATGCGCCCTCCCTGTCGTCCACTCGTACCGTGCCACCCGAGAGATGGAGGGTGCGCTTGCGCACCTTGCGGATGATGTCACGGTCGTGGGTCGCCACGAGCATCGTCATGCCTTTGATGTTCAATTTCTGGAAAAGGTCCATCACCGTCCAGGTATGCTCGTGGTCGAGCGCGCCGGTAGGCTCGTCGGCGATCAGCAGATCGGGGGCATTGATGATCGCACGGGCGATCGCTACCCTTTGTTGTTCGCCGCCCGAAAGCTGTCTCACGGTGGCGTCGAGGATCTTGGTGGGAAGGCCCACTGCGAGGATCGCATCCTCCACAAGGCGTTCGGCCCCGCGGCCCATGAAGCTCACAGGCTCGAGCCCGGTTCCGGCTCGCCCGAAAAAAAGCGGGATGGCCACGTTCTCGTACACCGTGCGGTCTTTCAGCAGCCGGTAATCCTGGTGCACAACACCGATTCGCCGGCGCAGCTTCAGCATCTTGCCCGAGCCCGCCTCGAAGCGAACTCCATCGCAGCTCACGTTACCGCTACTGGCGAACTCTTCGCCGGTGATCAGCTTCAAAAGCGAGGTTTTGCCCGCGCCGCTATCGCCCACAACAAAAAGGAACTCGCCCTTGCGGAGCTCGATGTTGACGTTGCGAAGCACGAGTGAATTGGGATGGTAGGCTTTGGATACCTGTTTCAAGGAGACCATCATGGCTCGTATTTTCCCCCCGGCCGCCGTTCCTTAGCCGGCACCTAGTAAAAGCGTAACATCCTTCCCTGTGCTTTGGTAGTCTTGCGAACCCCGGAGAAGGCCTCTAAACTTGGGAAAATGAAAGCGTTTTTCTTTCTGGCCGGTCTCCTGACCGCGGGAGTGCCCGCCCTGGCCGATGGCTTTCCGTCCGTGAGCAGCCCCTGGGCTGAACTCCGCAAGGCCCCCGTTTTCACCTCCCCCCCACTTGCGCTCGCTAAAACTTGGGGACCCGCCCTTCCCGCAAATACGGGATTTCAAGTGGAAAAGGTCTACGGACGCTGGGTTTTCGGCCGCCCGAGCCCGCTCAAATACATGCGCCCCCAGGACCACGCCCCCTCCGGCTGGCTCTTCAGCCGAATGCTGGTGGTGTCCGGCGATCGTGACACCCTCCCCACTTCCGTGCTTCAGCAGTCGCGCGCCCTTCTCTTTCACGCCCGTGCCGCCTGGAAAAAGCTGGGGATCGGAAAAGAGCCGCTCTATTCGCCCTTGGACTTTCTCGAAGCCCTCACTCTCTCGAAGAACACGATGGCCGCCTTCTCGAAGCCCGAAACCGGGGAATCGGCACGAAACCTTGCTTTCTTCCCTGAAGCGTTTGCTGCTGATGAGGAAGAAAAGGAGCCCGCGCCCCTCGGCCTGAGCGGGGCGGATCTGCGCTTTCTCGACCAGGAGCTGAAGGTGGTGAAGGAGCAGAAGAAACAGGAGGTCCGGGTGCGCGAATCGCGCCGGCTGAAGCCCCCTCCCCCTCCCCCGCTAGACGATAAAACCCGGGTGGGTCTGCTCGGACGCTTCATGCTCGAGCGCTACCTCGAACTTCCCCCGCTCTCGCTCGAGGAAGTTGACGGCCACATCTACATGCGGGCCACGGCGATGCGCGCACTGAGCGGCTGTCCCAAGGCGGTGCAGGACTACTGGAAAAACCGCCGCTGGGGCTACTTCCGTATCTTCCGCCTGCGCAGCCGGCCCGAGGTGAAGCACCCGTGGTTTGAGATCGCGCTTCCCGGCGGATATTTCGCCCTGAGCGGAAAAGCGATCGAACTGGCCGGAGACGAAGCCGAGCTCGCTTTCGTGCTCGTTCGGCAGTTCGTGCGGGAACTGCGTATCAAGCACCATGCCACGCGCGTCGACGCCAAATCCTGGCCCAAGAACCTGCAGGAAAAGTCCGAGGAAGTTTGGGACCAGATGCTAAAAGCGCAGAGCACCCGTGAAAGTGAAAACATCGACGTGGCAGACGAAATCGCTGTCGACATGCGGGCCATCGAGTGCCTGGCCCGATCCGGCTACAATCCCGAAGCAGGCATTACGTACCTGAAAAAACTCGCCATGAACCGCGGGCAGCCGTGGGCGGAGTGGTTCGCCAAGCATGCCATCGGGCTCGACTACAGGATCGAACGCGTGTCGGCGCTCACGGAAGAAGCGCTGGCCCAGCAAAAAATCCCCCGGAGCAAAGACACACAGGCCAAGCGCTTCGCCGCCGCGGCCAAGCAGTGGAACATCCTGCCGTGATTGGCCGGCTGCTGCAGCTGCGGTCGGTGGCATTGCCGCTTCTTTTCTACGTGCTGGTGTCGCAGCTCGCGCAGACGCTGCTGTATACGATCGTCGCCTACATCGTATCGCTCTCCAACAAAGCAGGGCCCGACTTCAGCAATACTGTGAATGAAATTTCGAGCCAGTACATCCTGTTTGCAATTGCCTTGGGCGCGGCCCTGCTCACGCTCACTATCTTTCAGGCCGACCGCGCGCTCTACCGCACTCTGCCATTCTGGAACGACGACCATCGCGCCCCCTGGGAGCTCGACCGCATCCGCAAGGACGAATTCCTGCGCGGACTCTCCAGTGGCGCGCTCGCTGCGCTCTCTTACATCCTATTCTTCACGATTGCGGGGCAGCTCGGCTATCTCGGCGTATACATCACTTCGACGATCGGCACCCCGGTCTTTCCGCTTTTCTTCGTCGATCTTTTCGCTCTCGGCGGCCTCCTCTTATGTGAGGAATTCCTCTTCCGCCACAAAATCCTCCGCGGACTCACTGCCTTCATGCCGGATTCTGCCGCCATCACGCTCACGAGTGCATTGCACGTGCTCGTGCGCCACTGGCAGTTCCAGCTGGAGCCCTTCGACTATGTGAATCTGTTCTGCCTGAATCTGGCCCTGGGATATTTCTATGTGAAAAGCGGCAAATGCCAGCGCGGCCTGGGATTCCTGATGGCGCTCCTCTTCCTTCTGCACAGCTTCGGTGGCTTGCCGCTTTGGGGCTACGAAAGCCCGAGCTTTTTCCTGTTCAAAGCGATTTCCCGTTCCTCCACCCTGTTTACCGGTGGCGCCGCCGGACCCTTGGCCGGAGCCGGGATGTTCGGCATCCTTCTTCTCCTCGCTTTTGGCAGCTACCTGACATGGAAACGCGAATTGGAAGCAAGGCGACAAGCGGAACGGCGCAGCCAGCCTTAGCGCGTTGACCTTTCCCCCTCCGGGGCCTAATCTGTAAGGCATGCCAAATCACGAAGTTTCCCTCAACGCCATCGACCTCATCCTCAACGCCGGACTCGTAGTCAAAGCGGTCATGCTCGGCCTCTTCGTCGCGAGCGTGGGCTCATGGGCGATCATCCTTTTCAAGCGTCAGCTGCTCCGCCAGGCCTCGAAGCAAAACGACGCCTTCCTCCAGGGGTTCTGGGGAGGCTGGAATCTCTCGGAAAGTTTCTCCCGGGCCGCCGACTATCCTTTCAGTCCCGTGGCCCGCAGCTTCCAGGCGGCGATCCGCGAGCTGCGCAAGCTCGGCGACGATAAAAAATCCGACACCGCCCTCCGCGCCGATATCGTCGTGCGCACGCTGAAAAAGCAAAACACCCTCGAGCTCGCCACGCTCGAGCACTCCGTAAACTGGCTCGCCACCACGGCGAGCGCCGCGCCCTTCGTGGGCCTCTTCGGCACCGTCTGGGGGATCATGACCAGCTTCCAGAACATCGGCGCCACCGGAGCCGCCAACCTGGCCGTGGTGGCTCCCGGGATTTCGGAAGCCCTGATCGCCACGGCGATCGGCCTCTTCGCCGCGATTCCCGCCGCCGTGGCCTACAACTTTCTTAACGGGAAGATCAAGAGCCAGGCGCTCACGCTCGACTCTTTCAACCAGGATCTTCTGAACCTTCTCCAGCGGGAAGGAGCCATCTGATGGCCGGCATGGGCGGCAATAAGAGCTCGCTGAACGATACGGGAAACTACCGTTCGGAAGCCATGCTTTCCGAGATCAACGTGACCCCGATGGTCGACGTGATGCTCGTGCTGCTCATCGTTTTCATGATCTCCGCCCCGCTCATGCAGCAGGGGATCCAGGTGGATTTGCCCAAGACCAAGAGCCCGGCTCTTTCGGAGCAGGAAAAGCCTGTGGTGATCGTCGTGAACAAAAGCGGCAACGTGGAAATCAACGGAAACGTACTGCAGTCTTCGGTGGTAACCGAGAAGCTGCGCGCGATTTTCGAGAAGCGCCAGAAAAAGGAAATTTTCATCCAGGCCGATAAAGGCATCGCCTATGGCACGGTGGCCACAGTGATGGCCCAGGCCCAGGCGGCCGGCATCCACCGCATCGGCCTTGTAACCGAGCCCAAGGACGGCCGCTCCCGTTAGATGGATCCCACCGAGCAACGGCAGAAGGCAAAGCGCTACGTAAAGATCTCTTTCTTACTGCACCTCGCCCTTTTTCTGTCCTTCAGCATCGGATCCTTCTTCGTGGCCAAGCCTTTGCTGCTCACCCCTTCGGTGCAGATCGACATGGTGGCCCTGCCCAAGAACGTAAAAAACGACGAAGCCCCTCCTGTGGACACTTCGCTCCCCGTGAAAGAAAATCCTCCCCCGCCTCCTCCGCCTGAGGAAAAGTCGGAGCCCGAGCCCAAAGAGGAGGAGGTAGCCCTGCCAAAGGCCAAGCCGGAACCCAAGCCGGTAGACGACCTCGCTTTGAAGCGCCAAAAAGAGAAAGAGGCGGAGAAACGTGCCAAAGAGGCCCTGAAAAAAGTTCGAGACCAGCTGAAGAAGGAAAAGGAAGAGGAAGAGGAAAAAAAGCAGGCAGCTCTCGAGAAGCGCAAAGCCGACCTAAAAAAGTTCGAACAGCGCTACCGGGAGGCCATTGCGGGCAACCAGACAAATACGGGATCCAGCGACACCGGGCAGCTTAATGCCACCATCAATGCTTACGCTGCGCATATCACAGGCAAGATCCGCTCCAACTGGGAGCTGCCTTCCTTTTTACAGTCCCAAAACCTGAGCGCAAAAATCGTCATCTATATCGACTCCAGGGGCCATGTGGTGAAGATGGAATTCACGAAGGTTTCCGGCAATGCCATCTTCGACGACAAGGCCGAGGCAGCGGTAAGGCGTTCCAACCCCTTTTTCCCCCCGCCGGCGGAAATGGCATCCGGTTTGAGAAACTCCGGCATCGAGGTTAAATTCCCCTTATGACAAATCTATCCCTTTTGCTTCTGTGTCTTTTCCTTCCCTCTTCCTCCCGTACGGAGGAAAAACCGATGATCTCGGTGGAGGTGGGTCAGGCGCGCACCAAACGCACGATGGCCGCCTTCCCCACAATCAGCGCGGGCCGCGATACCGAAGGAAAGCTGCGGAGCGTGCGCGAGATCGCCATGGCGGATCTCGACTTTTCCGGTCTCTTCGATTTCCTGAACCCCGCCTCCTTCATCGAAGACACCAACAAGGCGGGCGTGACTCCCGGGACCTTCAAGATGACGGACTGGTCGACGATCGGAGCCGAACTTGTGATCAAAGGCAAGGGCAGCGTGGACGCCTCGGGAATCTCGCTCGAACTCTACGTCTATGCCGTGCATAGCGGAAAGCAGCTGCTGGCCAAGAAGTACAAATCTTCGGAAGACAGCATGCGCAAGATGGCGCATACCGTGGCCAACGACGTGCTCTTCGCACTCACGGGCAAGAAAGGCCCCTTCACCTCGAAAATCGCTTACGTGAGCGACAAAACGGGGAAAAAAGAAATTTATGTGACGGACTACGACGGCTTCAACCCGATCAAAGTGACTTCGCGCTTTTCGCACGCCATGGCCCCGGCCTGGAGCCCTGATGGCAAGAAGATCGTGTTCACAGCCGTTACCAAGAACAACCGCAATGTGCGCAACCACAACCTCTTCGAATACAGCCTGGGCAGCGGCAAGATCGACATGCTCAGCAACCGCCAGGGGATCAACTCGGGTGCCGTTTTCTCACCCAATGGCAACCAGTTGGCCCTCACCATGAGCTTTCCCGGCAATGCCGAGATCTTCCTGATGGATCCGTCCTCGAAAGTGGTGCAAAGAATCACCAACAGCTTCGGCCTCGACGTGGATCCGTCCTGGAGCCCCGATGGAAAACAGATCGCCTTCGTCTCCGACCGTTCTGGACGCCCCATGGTCTACAAAATGGATGCGAGCGGCGCGAACGTGCAGCGCCTCACCTATGCCGGCTACTACAACGCCACCCCCACCTGGAGCCCCGCGGGTGGCAAGGTTGCTTTCGCCGGCTGGGATGCCGGAAAGTTCGACATTTTCATCATGAACACCGACGGCACCAATATCGAGCGCCTCACCAAGAACATGGGCAATAACGAGGATCCCGACTTCGCGCCGGATGGCTACTTCATCGTCTATTCTTCCAACCGCAAGGGAAAGAAGAACCTCTACATCACGAACGTCGACAATACCGTGCACAGGCAGATCACGTCGGACTTCGGCAACTGCGAAGCGCCACGCTGGAGCCCGGCGAACTAGACTCTCGGATTCTCTTGCGATTGCTCGAATAGATAGAGCAGCCGGTTGTATTCCGTGACCCGCTCGCCGCGCAGGGGATCCGCCATCTCGGCCTTATCAAAATCATCGAATGCGGCCGGATGGCAAAGCAGCTGCGGGAATTTCGTGAGCTTCCGCTGCAGATGAGACGCATGGGCGATGTCCCGGCCGCGCAGATAGCCGGCTCTTTCCCAGGTGATTCCCTTCGCCACCCTGACGATCAGACCCGCCAAACAAGACCCGAGGTGGGAGGCGTCCGCGGGCAGACGGAGAGGAACACCGGCGAAACGCAAATCGCGAAGCACACCGGGATAGAGGTGCACATGACGATGGCCGTTGAGCGAGTCCAGGCGCAATCCCATTTCCCGGAAAAGCCACAGCTGCTCGTGGATTTCCCGCCAGGCGAGGGCATGGCCCGTGAACAGGTGGATCTTGCGAACCTTGCAGCCGGCGAAAGAAAAATCCAGATGCAGCGCCACCCGCACCTGGCCCTCACCCTGGAGATCCCGAAGCTCATCGATCTTGTGCCTGGCAAATTTCCGCCTTACAGAAACGGAAACTGTATGCACCAGTCCCCGTTCCGCCAAGGCGATTGCCGCCTCGTTGATCGAGGGAGCGAAGCCCCAATCGTCGGGTGACAGCTTATGAGTGAGTTCCGCTGGGTTCAATGCGACTCCTTTGCAAAAGACAAAGCCCAGCAGAAGGAAAGAACGGATCTACTCTCTCTGAGGACGAATCCCGCATTCCGCGCCGCCTCCTCGCAGTCGGCCGGCGTACGCAAGCGGACTTCATTGCCCCGGCGCCGGTGAAACTCATGGTAGACCCGCCCCAAGACTCCCGGCTTCGGCACGAGAATCACGATGCGGCCGTCGAGGGATAGCCACTGGTTGGCCTTCGCAAAGAAGAGACCGATCTCATCGCCGAATTCCAGCATTCCCGCGCTGACGATGCGGTTGGCCTTTTTCGCCGGCGTGAATTCGAGAAAATCACTTATGGTCGCTGGGAGCCCGCGCGCCCTGGCCGCTTCCACCATGGCGGCGGAACGATCGCAGCCCTCCATACTTAAAGAAGGGAATAATTTAAGTGCGCCCTCCATATAGAAACCGGCGCCGCAGCCTATGTCCAATAAATGGGAGGCGTTGGGAAGATCCAGAAGCGCGAATACAGCCTCGCTTTCTTTCCTCCGCATAAACGACCATGCCCCCCATGCAGCTCCTGAACGCTGGGCATATGTGGAGGCAGCCTTTTCGAAATAGGTACTCATGCTTTTTCCGCGCAAATTACCCGGCTGGGGTTCAGAAAGGAGGCGCGAGTGCGGAACTTCACGCGATAGCCGGAACGCGCGAGCAGCCGATCGATCTCCGCTCCTGCCATGCTTCTCGCTCTAATCGCGTTCTTCTGAATGAAACGGTCAAAAACGTTCCTGTAGATCGAATAGGGCTGCCATGGCCTGGCCGTCGCCGCTTCTGTATATGAAAAAAGGATGGTGGGAGAACGAAGTGAGGAAAAAAGCGCGCTCGTTTCGTTTTCACTCAGCCAGTCCGTGAGGCCAAGAAAGGCCGTGATGTCGAATTCGCAGGATTCGCCCGCCACATCCAGGGCGTTCGCCTGGCGAAAGGCGAAGTTCGCACCCACGAACCTTGCCTCCGCCCGTTTTATGGCAGCGGAAGCCGTATCGACTCCCAGATATTTTCCACAAGAGATGCGCGAAGCAAGAATCCCGCTTCCACAGCCGAGCTCGAGCACCGAGGCGTTTTCCGGGGCCAGGCTCTCGAGCATTTTCAGCGTGATCCGCAGGCGTTTGCGGAGGTTCCAATAGAGGGGGAGGAAGAGGGGGTGCGAGTAGCGGCGTTTTTCCCAGGCCAGGATGCGTTTTTCCCAGAATGCAATGGTCGGGCTCATTCTGAGATTCTATGCAGGCCGAAGGAGGGAAGGGAATAAAAAAGCGCCCTCTTTCGAGGGCGCTTCGGGTGTTTGGGTTGGTCTGGGTTGGAACGTGTTTACTAATCGTTATTCGAGCAGGAGGCGCTCAGCTCGCTTCCTTTGCGCTTGATGGTGGCGCGCAGGCCGCGGTGGTGGAACATTTCCACTTCAAAGCTTTCGCTCTCGTATTGGGCGGTTTCAATCTGGCGGCCCACGGGAACGAGCTCCTCAAAGCGGGGTTTGGCGTTCGGGTTGAAAATCGCCATCGTGCGTACGAAGAGCGTGTCGCCTTGGCCCTTGAGCTTCACAAGGGTGGGATGGGCCATGCCTACCGGCGCCTGGCCGTTCTCACCTTGGAAGCCGGAGCACGTCATGAACACTTCAGCCTTGGGCTGGGCTGCCAGCACGGGAAGGGCAAGGCAGAGGGAGATCAGTGACAAGGTGAGCGTGAGAATGAAATTTTTCATAACGTCTCCTGTAACATGTAGGTGGCTGGAATTTACTCTAGTC
>DATBTF010000033.1:0-6898 GCA_036559405.1 Bdellovibrionota bacterium | reverse complement strand
AGCCCATCCGTCCGGCCGTGAACCGGTCGGGCGGTATTTCTTCAGGAGACTCTTCTTATGATCAAGAATATTTTCCGAGTGGCCCTCAGCGCCGCGATCCAGAGATGGCTCCCCATTCAGTTCCGGAAAAGGGTGCGCTGGGCTGGATCTACGCATCTGAACGTCACCCAGATCAGGGCATTGTCCCGCCGATATGCATTTCTCGGATTTCTCACGTGGCTGAGCGTGCCGCTTTTCCTTGCCGGTTCCATGATCATCCTGATTGCCGCGGCCCATAGTTTCGATCTCTACGACGGGTTCCGGGCAAGCCACGTATTCTGGACCGGTGTCGGTATCGCAAGCTTCGCCTTGTTGTTGGGAGGAAGCAGCTTATCCGCGCTGCGCTCCACAAAGGTACGGAAGCAAGATCTGCTGGTTCGGGAGGCGCCGATTCGCGCCTGGGGATTCCGCGACCGCTATCTGCGGCCAATGTTTGAGGGAGTCTCCCAGGGGCTGAAACAGCCGAGGCGGGCGCGCGAAGGTGCAACCGGCTCCCCGGCCGCTTAGCGTCGGCAGTTTCTCCAGTTCACGTAGTAAACGGCATTGGCAGAACCGTCGATGCTGTCCACGGTGAGGCTTGCCTGCTGGCCCTGGGGCGCAATCACCGTGACCTCATTGCGGATCTTAAGCAAGGCTTCGCCACCGCACGGAGACACTTCCGATTCCGCCACTCCGCGGCCGCCGTTCATATCGCCGCTGGAGATCTCATAGTTCTCCATGGCGGGGCCAGTAAAGTTGTACTGCAGGCGAATCCGGTCGCGGTCTTTCCAGTTGCCCCGGCCGTGGCCATTGCCCCTGCCGTGCCCGCGATCGTCTTCTTGGTCGCCCATGAAGTTGAACACGGACACCAAGGTTGCCATGCCCTTTTGCGGCACGCTCACGAAACCGCGGTAGTCCACCCGCGTGATCTCCATCTGCTGGCCTTCGGGAATGGTGATGGGAAGAGTGGCGTCGCAGCTCATGCGGTCGTGGCGGCCGCCCTGGTTAGTGGTGGTGTCGGCTACGAATTGGTCGAAGAGAATCGAGAAAGAGAGGTTATCGGGCGCGAAGGATACGCGCATCGTTCCTGCGGGGCAGCCGTTGCCTCCGTAGTTCAGCTGGCCGGGCACGAAGCGGCCTGGACGTTCGGAGCGCTCGTTCCCACGGTAGCCGCCTCTTCCTTTTTTGAAGGGGTTGTTGCGATCTTTGGCGATCAGGGGATTGCGAGGATTGCCACGGGAAAAAGGATTCACTGGTGTGCCGTTTCCCCAAAACGGATTCTGCTGGGCAAAGGCCGATAGCGAAAAGAGGAAGGCCAGAAGGGACGCTGTCAGGAGTTTTTCGGTGGATCGCATGGGGGGTTCTCGCTTTTTTTGAGGTCAGTTTCTGTTGTGGAGGGGAAAAAAAGCGCCGGGGAGAGGACAGGAACTCTCCCCGGTCGCGGAAGATGCCTTAACGGCAGCTCTTCCATTGGATGTGATAGATCAGACCGGCTTCGATGTCGGCGCTGTCCACAGTGGCCATCGCCTGCTCACGCCGGCTGTTGCTCTGCACGAGCATCGAGGTATTCGCACGGAGAATCGTGCTGGCACCGCAGGCAGACCATACGATCGACTCAAGACCGAGGCGGTCCGTAGTCACGTATTCCTGGCTGCTTTCGCCGTAGAACGATTTGTTCGACGTCACTCCGCGGCCGCCGCCGGCCAGGAAGTAGTTCACCATCAGGTTGGCGCGCGCCCCACGGGGAAGCTGCACGAAACCGCGGTAGTCGATCGCCATCACTGCCACGCTGTAACCTTGCGGAACGTGCACGGGTACGGCGATGTTACAGTTCTTGCGGTCGAAGCTTTTCGAACCGCCCGCTTCCACCACGTATTGGTCGAAGAGGATCGAGATCGCTTTTTGATCGGGGCTGAGCGATACGCTGGCGGATCCGCCAGGACATCCTGTGCCTCCGTAGGAGGGGTCACCCAAGCGGATACCATCAGCCAATGCATCTGGCGACACGCTCAGGACCAAAAGGGACAAAAGAATACCAATTTGAGACTTCATAAGTTTCTCTCCAAATATTTCTCTAGCTGGGTTGTTGTTGGGCGGACTTCCTGTCTGCTTAGGAACCCCTAAGGCAAGGTCGGTGCCAAGTGCGAAAACACGCCGCGGATCTTGTCCCAAATATCCCCTAATTATATGAAATAACAGGATTAAAAATATGTTAGTCCACTAATGAGAAAAGCTCGTTCCTGACAGAAACCGCTAGTGCCACCAAAGCCACTGGAGGAGCAAAGTGACACCAAAATCCTGGCGAGCGATGAGAATTTACCTATTTAGAAAAAATCAGTCGGTGCGCAGGCGGTTCGGAAGTTCGTTGCGATCGTCTGCTTTACGGGGGAAATGCTGCTGAAGTTTCTCGCCGATCGAGTGGATGGCCGCGATCATCCCTTCGGCCGGACTTCCCTGCCGGATCGATCCCGCGATCCGGTCACTTTCCTGCCTCCAGAACTCTTCGCCCACTTTCTCATGGATGCCACTATCGGCGAGAATCTGCACTCGGTGCTCCTTGAGAGAAACGAAAAGCAGCACCCCGGTGCGGTCGCGGGTGTTCGCCAGTCCGTGCTTCAGAAACGCGGCTTGAGCCGCCTCCTTCACCTCTTCCGCCATCAGCTCGCCGGATACCAGAATTTTCAAGGCAAACCGGCTGCGGCTGAACAGCCACCCCAGCAGCAAGCCCCCGGCCTGCATGGCCTGGGTTTCCCAGAATTCGAATAGAAAAGGACGATAGTAGTGCGCCCAAAGAGCCACTAAGGAAGCAACCGCCCAGCCCAATAGAGCGGCTCTGTAACCTACCCAGGCGTAGGTAGAGCTGCGCTCCACCACGGCGGGCACGATCTCGCCCGAGGATTTTGCCTCTGCTTCACGTACAGCGGCCTCGAGTTTCTTTCGCTCTTCTGCGCTGATAAATTTTTTCAGTCTCATAAATTCCTCACCAGCTCGAAGACGAGCCGCCTCCGCCGAACCCGCCACCGCCGCCGCCCCAGGAGCCCCCGCCCCCGCCGCTCGACCAGCCACCGCCTCCGCCCCAGGACGATCCTCCTCCGCCTGACCAGCCGCCGCCGCCCCATCCTCCGCCTCCAAAACGGCCTCGGCCGGAAACGGTATTGAAGAGGCCCAGCAACGGCAGACCTATGAAGACGAATAAAATGAGGATCGCGAAAATGAAAAACGCCTGCATCTGGGTGAGCTTCCTTCCTTCCTTCGGCAGCTCACTCTCCTCCAGCCCTAGCGGCACCTTTTCCTGAATGGCCGCGAGCGAGCCCACAATGCCGTCATAGTAACGGCCCTCACGGAAAAGCGGACGCATCACCTTATCCAGCACGCGGCGGGTGTAGAGGTCGGTAAGCTGGCCTTCAAGCCCGTAGCCCACCTCCATGCGCATCTTCCGTTCTTTGGGCGCAACGATGATCAGCAGCCCTTTGTCCTCTTTTTTCCGACCGAGCTTCCACTCTTCGGCTACGGCGATGCTGAAATCCTCGATCTCCCGCCCGCGCAAAGTGGAAGGGATATAAATGGTGACCTCCACCCCGCTTCTTGCCTTGAGCGCACGCACGAGTTGGTCGAGGCGGGATTGCTCGCTTCCGTCCAGAAGATGGAATTCATCCACCACAGGCGCCGGAACCGGAAGCTGAAGGTCGTTGCCCCAGGCCAGGGCGTGAGAAGGCATCCCCAACCCAAGGACAGCCAAAACAAGATAGCTAGCGAAACCAGCCGGCACTAGAACTTCACTTCCGGAGCTTTATCCGCGCCGGAAGTGGTAGCCACGAAGGTCTCCCGCGGCTCGAGATGCAAGAGGAACTTCGCCGTCAGGTTCGTGGGGAAGTAGCGCACGCCCTTATTGTACTCGGCCACCTGATCGATATAGCGCTTGCGGGCCACGGTGATGCGATTCTCCGTGCCTTCGAGCTGCGACTGCAGGTCCCGGAAGTTCTCGTTAGCTTTGAGGTCGGGATACTTTTCGGCCACTACGAGCAAGCGGCTGAGCGCCGAGCTGAGCTGACCCTGGGCCTGTTCGAACTTGGCGAAGGCCTCTTTATTGGAAAGTTTGGAGGCATCGATCGTCGTCCGAGTCGCGGCCGCGCGGGCCTCGGTGACCTTCGTCAAAGTCTCCTGCTCGTGTTTGGCGTAGCCTTTCACCGTATTCACCAGATTGGGAATCAGATCGGCCCTCCTCTGGTACTGGTTCTGAACTTCCGACCAGGTGGCCTTCACATCCTCATCCAGGCCCTGCAGGCTGTTGTATCCGCAGCCCGTAAGACCCATAAGCGAGGCGCCCATAAAAACGGTCAAAAGCAGTCTCTTCATTTTGTTCTCCTTCAAGGTTGGACACTAATGAAGATGGGCACGGAAGTAACGTGGGCAATTGCCGGACTCTGTTTTTTTAGTCGCAGCCCTCCATTGACATTTACGCGCCCCTCCAACGATAAGAGGCCATGGAAATCACCTTGGACATCACCGATCTCGCCCGCTCGGGCGCAGGAGTGGGCCGCAATGCGGCAGGCCAGGTGGTCTTCGTGCCTTTTACCGCCCCGGGCGATCAAGTGCGGGTGGAGATCCTGTTCCAGGACAAACGCTATGCCGAGGGGAGAGTATTGGAAATCCTCACTTCCTCGGCAGACCGGGTGGTTCCCCCCTGCCCCGCCTTCGGGCGCTGCGGCGGCTGCGAATGGCAGCATCTTCCCTATGAACGGCAGTGGCAGGCCAAGAGAAGCGGCCTGGTCCACGCGCTGAAGCGGGTTGAAGTGCATACGGAGAATATTTCCTGGCAGGAATATCCTGCCGAACGCGTCTGGGAGTATCGCAACCGTATCCAATTGCGCGGGCAGGGAAACTCGATCGGCTTCTATGAACGCGGAAGCAAGAAACTCGTTCCGATCGAGAAATGCTGGATCGCCAGACCCGAACTGAACGAAAGAATCACTTCCGCAAGAGATGCGGGAAGCGCGCGTCCCCGCGAATACAAGCTTGAACTGGAAGTTTTCCCCGACGGTGAAGTAACCGAAAGCTGGAATAGTGGCCATTCCGCCCTGGGCTTCCGCCAGGTGCACGACGAGCAGAATGAAAAGCTGATCCAGTGGGTAAGCGCGCATGCCGGACAGGGTGGCACATTACTGGATCTATATGGGGGAAGCGGCAACCTCAGCCAGGGAATCGCGGCACGTTTCCAGGAAGTTCATTGCGTGGATGTAGGCGCGCCCGCGCAGCCGCAGTCCACCACGCCCATCCATTTTCATTTTCAAAGATCGGACGTGCTCGGCTGGCTCAAACGCGAGCACATTAGATTGCGATCGTCCCCTACTCCATTTCACCTCATTCTCGATCCTCCCCGCGAAGGACTGGGAGAGGATCTCGGAGCGATCGTGGAAGTCCTTAAAACTCTGCCGGTCCAGGAAACACTCCTGATCGGCTGCGAACCCGATCCCTGGGCGCGCGCCCTGCACCGCTTTCAAAAACACGGCTGGGATCTGAGAAGCTTGGGAGCATTGGACTTTTTCCCGCAGACCCACCATGTGGAAGCCTTAGCGGTGCTTCGGAAGGACCGTTGAGGCCGTTCCAGAATGGCCTTGGAGCCTGGTGCCGCGGCCTCTGTGCTGGTTCCAATCTGGGGAGATTTCCCGTATGAGGAACGGCGATTCGCACACTTAGCGGTCATTTTTACATGGCACGACCGTTGCTCTAGGGCCCGAGACAAATTTAAAACAAAAATCGAACCCACAGACCTTTAGGAGTATTTATGAAGAACGCACTTATGATCGCCGCAATGGTTGTTGCCGGCGGCCCCATCATCATTGACCCTGTTTTCGCCCGCACCCCTCCCCGCCAGGATGTTTGCTCCTCCACAGGCGTAGCCGATGGCGGCTACCAGCTGGTGATTGCTCTGGATAAAAAGAGCGCGGAACTGTCCGAACAGACCATCGGCGGCCCTCGCCCCCTGGCGAATCTAGAGTGCCAAGTTCTCCGTGATCACGGACCGAATCATCCCGACAAGCTCTACAACACCCTCTACTGCAGCGACAGCTATACCGGCCGCATCAACTGGGTAGCCCGCCGCTATGTGGGCGGAATCGGTGGCATCGACGAAGTGCAACTCAAAGCCGCGAAACAGATCGGCGAAATGATCATTGAAGAAGAAGTAGAGTTCGGTCGCCTAGACTGCCGTAACTAGTTTTCTATCCCCACAAAAACGCTCTGCCGATCACCGGCAGGGCGTTTTTCTTTATAGGGTTTTCAGATATTCGATGAGCGAACGTTTTTCTTCGTTCGAAAGATTCGTATAGAAGTCGTGGCCCTGATGGGAGTGCCCCTCCCGCTCCACGAAATAGACGGAGCGCAGGTTCCGCTTCGCCTGCCCGAGCAAAACTTTCTCTTCGAACTCGTTCTTGGGAAGCGTCAGGCCCAGCGCCCCTGAATCGAAGCGACTCCGCTCCCCTGCATCTTTGAGAGAAAATACTTTCGGGCGATTCTCGGGCTTCGTGAGAAGCGCCGCGATCGAGGGCACGGAATTATTGTGCAGATAAGGGAAGCGCGCCCAGATCCCTTCCAAGCGAGGGGCGAAATAGCCCTGGCCCAAATCAGTATGCTTGATCAGATCGCGGAGCGGGCTGCGCTCCACGATGGCGTCAAAGGCCGGGGTATTGCCCAGGATGCGGTCGTCATCCGTGCGTACCACGGCCCAGGGGATGAAGCGGGGCTGCTGGTAGATCGGAAATCCTTCAGAATCGTTTTCGTAGCTCCCATGGCAGTGCGTGCAGGTGCGATTGAACAGTTGTTTACCCTTCACTGCCAAAACTCGGTTTACAGGAAAGGGATATTTCGGAGGCAAAAAGTG
>DATBTF010000032.1:0-16207 GCA_036559405.1 Bdellovibrionota bacterium | reverse complement strand
TCAAAAATACATCAATAAATTCGAATATTTAGGCGATGGCATGGGCTCTGCACCTACCTTGGCAGACAGAGAAGTTGGTCAAAGTCCCCTCCCCATCCCCCTCCCGAGATTTGGCCAGTTTCTCTGTTTTCTTTTGCTCTTTTTCGAAGAATTTAAATAATTTTTATTTTAGCGGAAAGTAGTAGAAGTTGCCGCCGGTAGGATCTTCCTTGAAGAAGCCCTGCTTGAGCCCCTTCTCAAACGTCTTTTGCAGCTTGGCAATCACCGGCCGGGCCGCCACGAAGAGCACCCCAAGCACCACGAGAATCACAAGGGTGTATTCCAGGAAGCCCTGTCCGCGCTGGTTGCGGAACTTGGGGAAGCTAGAGCGGATAGCGCCGAAAAACTTCCTTATAGGTATGATCCGCATGCTCGAGCCCCCGGCTAGCGTGGAATACGGCCTCCACGCCCTTCCTCTTCAGATATTGTAGGACTTCCGCATCCTTGAGCAATCGTTCTTTCAGGCTCGCCCCGCCCTTCCAGGCCTCGAGCGCATGCTTCTGCACGAGCCTGTAGGCGGCATCGCGGTTTAAACCCGCCTCGACGAGCGCCAGCAACACGGCCCCGGAATACACCAGCCCGCGGGTCGCCTGCAGGTTGTCTTTCACGCGGTCTTTCTTCACCTTGAGTCCTTCGATCAGCTTCCGTGCCCGCACGATCATATAGTGGGCCAGAATAGTGGCATCGGGCCCGATCACCCGCTCCACCGAGGAATGCGAGATGTCGCGCTCATGCCATAGCGGCACATTTTCGAGCGCAGCCTCGGCATAGCCGCGCAGCAAGCGCGCGCAGCCCGTGAGGTTCTCCGCTGAAATCGGATTCTTTTTGTGCGGCATCGCGGAACTGCCCTTCTGGCCGTGGCTGAAGCCCTCCTCCACCTCGCCCACTTCCGTGCGCTGCAAATGGCGAAGCTCCACGCTCATCCGCTCGATGCCGGTGCCGAGAAGCGCGAGCGCCTGGAAAAATTCCGCATGCCGGTCGCGGGGCACCACCTGGGTGCTCACCGCCTCGGGCACGAGGCCGAGGATCTCGCAGGCCGTCTTCTCGATCCCGGGCGGCAGGGTGCCGTAGGAACCTACCGCTCCCGAAAACATCCCCACGGAAACATTTTCGATGGCGCGCTCGAAGCGCTCGCGGTTTCTCTGGAGTTCGGCATAGTGAGAGAGAAAGCGCAGGCCGAAGGAAAGCGGCTCGGCATGGATGCCGTGCGAGCGGCCGACGGCGGGGATTTTTTTCGTGTCGAGAGCCAGCTGCTTCAGCGCCTTTGCGAGAGTCTTCATCTCAACCAAAATCAAGCTTCCAACCTCTTTGAGCTGCAGGGCGAGAGCGGTATCGAGCACATCGCTCGAGGTGAGGCCGTAGTGGAAGTACTGGGCGTCGGCGCCCGCCTTTTCTTCGATCGCCATCGTGAAGGCGATGATGTCGTGCTTTACGAGCTCCTCGTTCTTCTGGATCTTGGCCACGTCCACTTTAGCTTTGGAAACGAGGCGCCGGTACATTCCCTCCGGCATGATCTTGTGCTTCACCATCGCCTTGCAGGCGGCCAGCTCCACTTTCAGCCAGGTGTTGTAGCGGGCCTTATCACTCCAGATGGCAGCAGCTTCGGGCAGGGTGTATCTCTCGATCATCGGTATCCCTCATATAAAATTCTCTTCTGCGGGTCCGCGTCGGGCGCTGACTGGGGAAAGCCGTCGCGCAGCTTGGATTCGCGCAAAATCTTTTTGTAGTACTGCTCGTACTTCTCGGCCATGTGCCGATGCGTGAAGGCGGCTTCCACTCGGGCGCGGCACGCTTCGGGGGAAAGCTTTTTCGCCTTACCTACACCCTCTACCAGACCGGCGAAGGAGTCGGCAAGCACGCCGCTCTCGGGAGTCACGATTTCAGGCAGCGCTCCCCTGGGAGTAGCCACCACGGGAGTGCCGCAGGCCATCGCCTCGACTGTTACGAGTCCGAATGGCTCTTCCCAGATCACCGGAAAAAGCAGGGACGAGGCGGCACGAAGCAGCGCAAGCTTCTTCTCGCCGTCGACGGTTCCGTGCGAGGTCACGCCCCGATGCCAGCAGGCTGCACGCCCGCCCGCTACATGCAATGGTTCCTCGGCCGCTTTGGCGATCTTGATCGCACCCTTGAGGTTCTTCACCCGCCAGGAGGCCTTCGCCAAGAACAGCACGTAGTCCTCCTTCCGTCTCTGGAGCGGATACTCCTGTGGATCAATTCCGTTGTGCACGAACTCCGTCCAGCCGTGGCGCTCAGCATGGCTGCGGCTGACGAACACAGTGTTGGGATGAAAACGCTCGCCCGCCTGGCCATTGCCGCCGATGTTCACGAGAAACGGATGCTGAATCTTGAAATGCGGAGTTTGGTAGAGCTGCACGATCTCGGTGCCGGCGGGGAGATAGGGGTCGGCTTCTTCGATGCTGTCGGGAATTTCGATCACTTTGGCGAACGGCAGCCGGCTTCCTGGCTTACAGAGGACAGTAACCTCGTGACCCATTTCGGCCTGGGCCTTCATCAGCCACTGGCATACCCGCTCGGTGCCTCCGTAGCCCGCCACCGGAAAGCGCGCCCAGATCAGGTGGGCGATTTTCACTTCCCGGCCTCTCCCTTCCAGATCGCCAGGAGCTCCATGGCCGACATCACCTCGCCGAGCAGGCCGTGCAGCGGGCGTATGTCACGGGAGCAGAGGGCGAGGCCCGGCAGTCCAAAGCTCGACCAGTCCAGAAAGGTGGAAGGATGCTGCAAGTCCCCGAAGCCGCGCTCGTATACCAGCAATGAGCCCGGAATGTAGCTGAGATCCTGGAAGCGGAAGAAACGCTGGTAGACGGGATCTTTCTCCAGATTGTCCGGATCCGGAAAAAAGGCGAACGGCTGTTCGTCGAGAAACGGGATCAGCTCCCGCACCCGGCCGAGTGCCCGCTTAAGCAAGGTGGACATGGCCTTGGGCGTAAGAGTGTCCGGCTCGAACGGCACCAGCATGCGGCCGAGCACGGCTCGGTGCCGCGGGGGGATTCCCGCATACGTATCTTTGGGAAAGACTTGCAACTGCAGGAAGCCGTCGTTTTCGAGCTCCGTTTCAGGATCGAAGAGGGCCACGTGGCTGCCCATTCCCTCCGGAAGCACTGCCTCGGGAACCAGAAGGGTGAATCCCAGCTTCCAGGCGCGGGGCCTCGCCTTGGCCACGGCCTCGTCGAGCTGCCGCGGACGGCGGTCAGGGGGGACAAGCCGCACGAAGGTGGGGGCCGCCATGGCGCCGACCACGCGGTGGGAACGCACGAAGCCCTCGTAACTCGAAAGCAGAACGCCTGCCAGCCGCTTCCGCTCGAACACCAGCTCCTCCACCCGGCTGTCGCGCCTCAGGCTGCCCCCGAAGGCCTGGATCCGCGCCAGAAGGCGCTCCTTCAGCGCGCCGCGGCCGCCGATCGGAAAGCGCACTCCGCGGGCGCAGCACTGGTGGATTTCGCGGTAGTCAGAATAGGAAAGCCGGGCGGGGAGCGAGGAACCGTAGAGAAGCGGCTGCAGGGCTCCCAGGCTTTCAAAGCCCACAGGAAGGCCGAGCTCGTTCACGACGTCGATGAAAGACTTTTTGCTCACCACCTCGCCGCTCAGAAGCCGTCCCAAGCTCTCCCGGCTGCCCTTCGGGATCCGGGTGTCCCACTCCAGCGCCGCATTCAGCTCCTGGGAAACGTAGGGAAAATCCAGGCGGAGGCCCGGGCTTACGAGCTGCACGGGAGGTTCGTGGCGGGGGAAAAGCTGATCAATCTCCTGATAGAGTCCCAGACTTTTGAGAAAAGCATCCACGGGGGAACCCTCGCCGAAGCCGATGGCCGGCTCGGCCATGAAGTCCGCGAGAAAACGTCCGGAGGGCACCTCAAAAAGCACGGTCGGGAAACTCGACTCCTCGAGCACGAGCACCTTCATTCCCCTCTGCGCGGCGCCGGCCGCGAGAAACAGCCCGCTCAGCTGGTCTCCGATCACGATGAGGTCGTAGGCTTCGTCGACCCTCATCTCACTTCTTTCTCTGGCACTCGAGCGGGGTCACGCAGGTGCCCTTCGCCTTGCACACCAGAACGGGCTCGGCGAGCAGCTCCGCAGCGGAGGCGCTGATGTCGGGGCGCGGCCGGATCACTTTCCAAGCGGAAAACTCCATGGTGCGGGATGTCTTACCTTCCTTGACGATTTTCCCGCGGGCCTCGATATAGTCGCCCCCGTAAACGGGCGCCAGGAATTCCACGCTCTCATAGGCGCGGAACAGACCTTCGTCTCCGTCCCGGCGAATGAGCAGCTCGGTGGCTACGTCCCCAAAAAGGTGGAGCATCTTCGCCCCGTCCACCAGGTTTCCGCCGTAATGCGCGTCTTCCGCGCCCATCCGCAACCGGATCACTACTTCGTCAGACATCGGCTTCTCCTTCTCCCCTATCTAACCTCAAATTCCACTCTTACGCATAGAGCCGAGGTCAGGAACCTAGGCGTCCTTCCACGAATTGTCCCACCCTTTCTCCTGCCCCTCTATGCACCTGGAGGAAAACCCGTAGTGAGTCGAGAGCCCGCTTTCTCTCCTCGCTGTCTTCGCGCATCTGGCGGATCCAGGCGGCCAGCCGCATAGCCTTGCGCGGGCCCGAGAGCGCGCAGGCCGCGCCGGCCGCCCAAAGCGTGAAGGCCTCGGGGCTGCGGGCGTAGCGCGGACCAAAAGCCACGAGGCGCCCGTGAGCCACGGGCTCGATGATGCTGTGGATATGGCGCGTGAACCCGCCGCCCACATAGGCGAGATCGCCCAAGCCGTAAATTTCCGCGAGAAATCCCCTCTGGTCGACGATCAACACCTCCGCCGAATCCCTGCCGCTCGTGCCCAGCCGGGAAAACCGCACCGAGCTGAAACCACGATTCGCCAGCTCCTTTTCCAGCCGCACGAGATGGAGCTCGTCGGGCTCATGGGGAACGATGACCAGGGACTTCTCTCCGTCCACGGCGGCCCAGGCCTGCAGCAGTAGCTTCTCGTCCGGCGTCCAGGTGGAGCCGGCCACCAGGCAAAATGATTTCCGCTTCCACAGCGCGAGGCGCTGCCTGGCCCGGCCCTCCGCGATCAGGCGCTCGGCCCGGGCCAGGGCACGGTCCACCCTGGGATCGCCGGCCACCAGTCCCTTGGCCGGCTCGTCAATATATGGCTCCCAGGCGGCGGCGGCGGCGGCGTCTACAAAGGTCCAGCCGTCCACGGAAGTGAACAGTCGGCTACGGGCGAAGAGGCTGATGCCGCCGAACCAGCCGAGCGGAGGAGTGGACGCGTTGATAAGAATCACCGGGACACCGGCTTCTTTTGCTGCGAGCACATGGTTGGGCCAGAGGTCGTAACGGTTCAGCACCAAGGCCCTCGGCTTCACCAACGCCATCATCTCCCGCATCGCCTCCGGCGTATCGAAGGGAAGGTAGTCGGCGTAGCTGGCAAAGCTCCAGTCGCTCACGAGCTTGGGCACGGAGGTGGAAAAATAGGAGAGAACGAGCGAGTGCCGTGCCCCGAGATACTCCATTACGGGACGCGCCTGCTCTAGCTCGCCCACGCTGGAAACATGGATCCAGATGCGGTTTTGTCCGAAGCGCGGGGCCGCGGCCCTCCAGCGTTCAAGCACACCCTCCCTGGCCCCCACTAGCTCGGAAAACTTGCTAGAAACCTTGGCCAGGAGCCGCAGCAGGAGGAGAAGGAAGGGCTGCCCCAGCTGATAGAGGCTCAACATGGGTAGCCCCGCTCCCGCAGCCGGGACGTGACGTCGGACACGGCTAGTCCATACAGGCAGTGGCGGGTACCGAAACGCATGCAGATCCGCCCGGATTTTGAGCAGGGCCGGCAGGCCAGCTTCAGCCCCAGCACGAGGGAGCGCTCGCGATAGACGGAAAAGCCCATCTGCGGATGGGTCGGGCCCTCGATCATGGTGACGTCCTTGCCGAGCGCCTCCGCCACATGCACCATCCCGGTATCATTGCCGATCACCCAGCGGGCGTGGGCCAGCACCGCCATGCTCTCGCGCAAGGACGTTTTGCCGTGCAGGGAGCGGCTCTCCTTGTTCACGGAGCGCGCGCTGGCAGCCACCGATTCACAGATGTTGTCGTTCGCGCCTCCCAGCACTACCACGGGCGCCTTACGGGCGAGCAGGCCGGCAAGCTCGGAAAAATAAGGCCACTCCTTGCTCTTCCAGGCGCCACCGGGCAGCAGCACCACGAAATCGCCGGCAGGCAGCAGGCTTTTCACGGCCGCCTTTTCCTCGTCCGAAATATGGAGCCTCGTCAGGGAGCCCGAGTCCATGGCGAACTGGCCACGCACCGCCAGCGCATGTTCGGCCAGGCGGCGGAAACGGCGCGCCCGTCCGCCCCGCCCGAAGCCGAAGAATTTTCCCAGTCGGAAAACCAGGACCAGCCACTCCCGCAGCCGGGGCTTGCCCAGCACATAGACCGGCGCCATACCGCGCAAAGCCCACCTCCAGCTCCAGGTGCGCCAGGAGTTCTGCAGGTCCAGCACGAAGGCGAAGTTTTTGCTTCGCGCCCATTGCAAGAACTCTTGCCTTGCTTCTGTCTCGCCGATTTTCTTGTCGTAGGCATATACTTCCCGGATGTCGGGATGCCCCTTCCACAGCGATGCGAACTCACTCTTAGTCACCACGCTCACGGCGTATCCGGCGGCCCGCAGCGGTGCGAGCGCGGCAGTGGATAGCACGATGTCACCGAGAGAGCTCAGGCGGATCAGCAGAATATGCGGAGCGTTGGGTGGTGCGTTCAAGGTCTCACTCGGTTGGATAGGCTCGCATCATAACGAATCTCTACAGGTCGCGAAATGGCTCCAGCCGCCGAAGCGCACCGCCAAAGTCTTAGTAGAATTTACAAAAGGAGCGGATTACGCTTAACTACTATGTCAGGAAGTGTTTCGTATAAGTGTTTTGGATTCAAGTGTTTTCCTGATAGGGCTCTGCATTAGAGAGCACGTGGCATGAGGCTTGCTCAGCCGCACAAGGGACAAACAGGAATTTCGGAAACGAAAGACCAGGGGACTGCCCTTAACAAAATTTATGGAGCGTGTACGCCCTGTCGTGTGCGTTCTTGTTTGAAAACCTGATGGAGGGGATGACAATGCTGAGGACGCCACGGATTCTTTGGGGACTTTTACTCGCGGGGTCACTCGCCACTCTTCCAGCACTCGCTGACGTAGCCACGAGCACCAGCACTAGTGATCAGAGCTGGATCATGCAGAACGGAAAAGCCAGCTACCTCCTCTGGATGCAGGGCATGCATAGCGAATCCCTCACGGGCACCCGGCCCGGAATGACGGATGGAACCAACCTCACCTTCATCCACTTCTTCGCCGTGGGCGCCAATCTCGGCAAGGGTTTCAGCCTCAAGCTCACCCAGCCCGTCACCCAGAACATCGACGAAAAAGATGAGACCGTAAAAAAGCAATGGCAGCCAGGCAACCCCTACCTCACTCTGAGCCATGGAAAGATTCTCAGTAGTGAACGTTACGCCGCCAACCTCGAGGGCTATTTCCGCTACTATATCCCGGTATCCCGGGGAACTCAGGACGCCATGAACAAGGGCTTTCTGACCTCTGGCTTTGCACCTGTGGACAACGGCCGCGGCGCCATTCGCCTCTTCCTGAACCCTTCGAAATCCTTTCTCGACGGCAAGCTCACCTTCAACGGTGCCATGCTGACGAACATCCATCTGAACGCGCTCTCCAAACAGGAGCGTATCAACCGCCAGGCGGCCGAGCTCGGCAAGCCGGGAGCCTCGGGCACCCTGACCGGCGAGCGGGAGAAGCTCAACGTAGTCATCAACCCGAGCGTGGTTTACTCCGTAAATCCCAAGGTCGACGTCTATCTGGAATGGGCCACGGGCACCCTGCGTAACGATACCGCCGGCCGCTGGACCTCCATTAACGTGGACGACGATGGGCAGTACCTCTCGCCCGGAGTCTACTGGAGCCCGACCAAAAAAGTTTACGTGAACCCGTATATTTCGTACCAGCTCTCCAATGCCGATACCGACAAGCGCCTCGACCTTACCCACTTCGATATCGGCGTGCAGCTGCAGTACACCTTCCTGTAATTTCAGAGAAACCCAGCCCTAACCTGGGAAAAGGCTCCGCTCCCCCGCGGGGCCTTTTTTTTCGCCCTTCCCGGAGTATCATGAGGGGATGGAGACGGGGCGAAATGAGCATCTTGGCGGGCATCTTACAGACCGCTGGTTCCTGCGCGTGCAGGGACATACCTTGGGCCCCTTCGCGCGCGCGGATGTGTCCCGCGGCCTGAAAATGGGCGACTTCGCCCTCACCGATCGGGTCTGCTCCTCCCAAGACAGCGCCTGGAGCACGCTTTCCGAACATCCGGCCTTCGCCGCCGAAAGCGCCGCTCTCACCAGGCCGCTTTCGCAGCAGCTTCAGTCGCCCCCCTCGCCTCTCTTGCTGCGCCGGCGTCCCCTCCCTCCTCTTCCTGTGGTGGTTCCCGTGGCTCCCCCGATTCCTGTGGAAGAGGTGGCCGTAGAGACAAAACAAGAAGAAGCTCCTGTTTTGGCAAAAGAGATCGCATTGCCCGAAACTCCGGAGATCTTTGAAGAACGGATTACCCTGCCGCCCATCGAAATGGCGCCCGTTTTGGAAAAGGTGAAGGAAGAAGAAAAGGAAAAAGCGGAAGTAAGGGAAGAAGCTTCCCTTCCCACCCGTCCGGACTTCAGACCAGTGATCGCCGATCCGGTGAACTGGGGGGCCCTTGAGGAAGAAACTCCTGTATCAAAAAAGAAGAAAAAAACGGTGCTGAAGGTCGAGTTCAACCTGCCCGAGCGCACGCCGGGAAAAGTTATCCTGCTTCTGCTCGTTTTGGGAATCGCCGGTGCTGCTGGTTATTGGCTCTCGGAAAATAAAACGAGGGATCTGAAAGACTCGCGCCTTCCAGATCCCTCCAGCCCCACTACAACACCTCTCGAAGCGGGTGACCCTATCCCGCCTCTCAAGGCTCCTACTCGTCCTCAGAGAGATTGACCGTCCTGGCCTCTCCTGGTCCCGCATCCTTGCAGAGCCATCCGCTTCCTTCTCCCCCGATCGGGAAGCGGCTTCTGATTCTTAGTAGGCTTTGGAGAAATCCCTTTCCGTACCCCCAGAAATTCCTTTTCTGGTTGCTTCAGGACCTGACCCTAAGCGCCCTGAAGAAAAAAAATCGACATTACGAGAAACGTGAAGGTCCAGCCTACCGTCCATACCAGCTGGCGGTTCGCCTCGCGGTCCGGAACTCCCACTCTCGTTAAACTTAAATCTGCCGTCCTCGGTTTTTTCATATCTAGCTCCTGGCCGCTCTCCTGCAGCCTCTTGCTAGACATAGTGCATCCGACATGCCAGCTTGCCGCGCCGACGGCGTTCGACAGAAATCGCGATTTCTGGCCACTTTTTTAGGGCCCTGTCTAAGACTTGGGTGGTGTCGTTTCTTCTACCGGGGCGAAACGACACCAGTAGTGGTTACCCGCAGCCAAAGACTGGAGATCTCATGGAAATTGTTCGTGACCCTTTTTTCCCTTAGTCTGAAGGAATGCATGCGAACGGGAGTTTACAGCTCGAGAACTTGAGCAGGAGTTTCGGCCAAACGGGAGTGAAGGGTTTGGATCTGGAAATCCCACCCGGCCAGGGTTTTTCCCTCCTCGGCCCCTCGGGCTGCGGGAAGACCACCACCCTCCGTCTGATCGGCGGCTTTGAGCGGCCGGACTCTGGCAGGTTGCTGCATGGAGGGGCCGATATTACGGGCCTGCCTCCCCAGAAGCGCGATATCCGGACCGTCTTCCAGCGCTACGCCCTCTTTCCCCACCTCACAGTCTCCGAAAACATCGCCTTCGGCCTGCGGATGCAGAAGCGAGAGGAATCAGCCCTCCAGAAGAAGGTGGAATGGGGCCTGGATCTTCTGGAAATCGGACCGCTAAGAAGCCGCTCCGTGCAGCAGCTCTCAGGAGGAGAACAGCAAAGAGTGGCACTGGCCCGCGCCCTTGTGACCGAGCCTTCCGTGCTTTTGCTCGACGAGCCCCTCGCCGCCCTGGACCTCAAATTAAGAGAGCGGATGCAGCTCGAGCTGCTGTCGCTGAGAAAAAAGCTGGGCACCACCTTTATCTTTGTGACCCACGACCAGGGCGAAGCCATGATGCTTTCCGACCGCATTGCCGTGATGCGCGCCGGAAAGATCGAGCAGGTAGGCACGCCCGAAGAGGTCTATAAAAGGCCTCGGTCCCGTTTCGTGGCGGAGTTCGTGGGCCAGGCAAACTTTTTCGATCAGGGCGGCCAGTGGTGGATGGCGAGGCCCGAGCAGTGCCGCGCACATTCCCTTTCCTGGACGGCCAGTGCGGATTCGCTCGCCTTGAAAGTCTTGGTAACGGAAGCAGCCTTTCTGGGTGGCCATCACCTCCTGAAATGCCGTGGCTCGGGCGGTTCCACCTACCTTCTGAAAGCCCCCGGCCATGAAAATCCCCCGGCAAAAGTGGGAACCGAAATCCAGCTCGCCTGCGAGCGGAAAGACCTATGGACCGTCGGCGCCTCCTGATCATCCCCTATCTCCTCTGGCTGCTCGGTCTCGTAGCCGCTCCCTTTGCGCTGATCTTTTCGGCGAGTTTCGGGCAAAAGGACGAGGCGGGCCTCATCCAATTCGGTTTCTCGACAGACGCCTATCGCACTCTCCTCGACCCCCTCTATCTCCAGGTTTTCGCGCGCACTCTGGCGATGGCCTCGATTCACACCCTACTCACCCTGACGGCAGCTTACCCCGCCGCATTTTTTCTCTCGCGCCTACCCAGAAAGAGCGCCGCCCTTTATATGACCTTCCTTCTCGTGCCTTTCTGGACCAACTACCTCATTCGCCTGCTGGCCTTCATGGATGTCTTGCGGCTTGCGCCCTTCGGCTTCGAATGGACCTTCACCTTCCACGGGATTCTGGCCGCTCTCCTCTACAACTACCTGCCCTTTGCCGTTCTGCCCCTTTACAGCGCCCTGGAAAAAGTGCCCAGCAGCTTGATCGAAGCCGCCCAGGACCTCGGGGCTTCGCGTAGACGGATATTAATCTCCGTTCTCTGGCCGCTCACCAAAAACGCCGTCTTCGCCACTGCCTTGCTGGTATTTATTCCTGCCCTCGGGGAGTTTCTGATTCCGGAGCTCGTGGGCGGTGGGCGCTCCTACATGCTAGGCACCTTCCTGCAGCAGCAGTTTCTCACCTTCCGGAACTGGCCGCTCGGCGCGGCGGCCATCGTCTTTCTGCTCCTGCTTTCCCTGCTTGCCCTTCTTTTGGGCGGAAAAGCCCTGGCAGAGGAGGGCGCATGAAAATCCTCCAAATTTACTTCTGTTTGCTGCTGCTCTTTCTCTGGGCCCCGCTCGTGGCGGTGCTTTTCAAGGGCAGTGCCCCGGAGGCCTTTGTGCTTCTGTGGAAAAATTCCGAACTGCTGCTGGCGTTCCGCAATTCTCTCGTTCTTGGGGCGATCACCGCTTTCCTCTCCACAATTCTGGGTCTGGCAACGGCCTTCGCCCTACCCTCCTTTTCCCCCAAGGTGCGGGCCTGGGTCACCGGCTCCCTCCTCTTGCCCTTATTGCTCCCCGAAATCGCCTTCGGGATCGCCTATCTCGTCTGGTTCCGCGACCTCGGGCTCTCACTCGGCTGGGAAACCCTGCTGCTGGCGCATTTCGCCTTCACCTTCTGTTTCGTGGTGCTGGTTTTGAAAACGAGCGTGGCAAGGCTTGATTCCTCCCTCGCCGACGCCGCCCGCGATCTCGGGGCCAATGGCCTCCAGGTTTTTCGCCATGCGCTGCTCCCCCAGCTGTTACCGGGCATCCTCGCCGGCGCGGCCATGGCGTTCAGTCTTTCCCTCGACGACTTCCTGATCAGCTTTTTCGTAAAAGGAATCGACCAAATCACCCTGCCCATCAAAATTTACAGCATGATGCGCCTCAGAATAGGGCCGGAGATCTATGCCCTCTCCGTTGTGCTTTTCGCCATTTCGCTTTTCGGTGTACTATTCACCCAGCTATGGCACGCCAAAAACTCCCGCACCTAATTGTCTTCTTCCTTCTCTTTTTCTCCTGCCTTTCCTGCACCAAAAAGCAGAACGATGGCTCAGGTCCCGCCGAGCTGCGGATCTTCACCTGGTCGGAGTATTTCGACGACGCCTTCCTCCGCTCTTTTGGAGAGCAGAACAAAGTAAAGGTGAAGGCCGACTACTTCTCCAGCAACGAGGAAATGCTCGCCAAGCTGCAGCTCACCGATGCCCAGAACGGCTACGACCTCATCCTTCCCTCCGACTATATGGTGCGCACCCTGATCGAACTGAAACTGCTACAGCCGCTCGACAAAGCCCAGCTCCCCGTGCTCTCCGAGTTCGAGCAGGAAGCACTCAACCCCGAATACGATCCCGGCCTGGGCTTCTCCGTTCCCATGGCGATCGGCACCACGGGCATTGCCTGGAACACCAAGCTCCTGCACAAAATCCCCGCTGACCTTTCCTGGAAGATGGTGATGGAAAATCCTTCCTACAAAGGCAAGGTAACTCTCGTGGACGACGCCAAAGAGGTGCTGCAGATGGCCCTCTCCATCCAGGGCAAAAGCCTGGCCAAAGCTTCGGAAGCGGATGTGAAGGAAGCCTTCGCTTATCTGCGCAAGCATAAGACCCAGGTCAAAGGCTTCCCCGCCGAGACCCGTCCGGTGATGGAGGGCGACGAATGCGGCTTCTGCATGGCCTATTCGGGAGACGTTCTCAGCGTGGCCAAGGAGAAAAAGGAGATCCAGTATCTCCTGCCTAAAGAGGGCGCCACAATCTGGACCGACAACCTCGCTATCCCCGCGAACAGCAAGAACAGCGGCATGGCCTATAAGTTCATCAATGCCCTGCTCAATGCGGAGGGCGCCAAATCCTTTACGCAGAGAACCCGCTATCGCACGGCCAACTTCAAGGCGCGCATCCTGCTACCCAATGAGGTTTCGAGCGATAAGGTGATCTACCCCTCCCCCGAAGAGCGCAAAAAGATGCACTATCTCGTGCAGCGGAAAGATCTCAATGAGTTGATAGATAGGGAATGGACGAAGCTGAAGTCGGAATAAGATGAAGAAATTGCTGTTTCTGCTTTTCGCTTTTGGTTCTGGTGCCGGGGTTGCCTATTTTCTCTTCGGCCAGGCCCCCACGCCCCACTACATCGACGGGCAGCCGGTCTCCTCCACTTCTTCCTCTTCGACGCCCTCACCCACCACCAGCCCGTCTGCGACGACCGGCAACAGCCCTGATGCTCCTGCGGCCAGTGGCGTCCCGGTTCTCTCTCCGGAAAAAAAACGCATCTTGGAAGACCTCACTGAAGAGGACATCGAAACCTGGAGAAAGCTGCGCTCGGACAAAATCAGGGATTTTCTTACGAGCAACCAGGAGTACTGGCATGCGGGATACGATGCCGACAAACAAAAACAACCAGGACGTCTAGACCTGAATATTTTGAAAGCGTCATTGGGAAAGTACGAATGCAAGTTCAGCTATGAGATCCGTGAGCTAAAGAAAAAATCCACCTACAAGCTCACGCTCGATCTCAATGGCGCCGAGGCCGGTGCAAAGAACTCCATCAGGATGGAAGGCGGATCCGCGGGAAGCACCAACTCCATGAACACCGACTTTACCTGGCAATACCTCGGATCCGATGGCCGAGATCTAAACGTGGTGGTTTACAATTCCATGATGGATGAAGCAGCCTATGCCTCCAACTTTGCCTTCAAGTTAAAGGGGGGCATGGCCATCGGGGAGAAATTCTCCACTCGCTTCATGGCGCTCGATCAGAATTTGCACTGGAATGAACTGGGGACGGCGGAAATCCAGAAAGTCCGCTAGAGAGCGCTACTTCCAGTCGCCCTTCTTCGCCATATCATCGAAGAGCTCTTCCATGAGAGCGGCGCCGGCATCCACCGACTCGGCGTCGATCGTCAATGCAGGCTGAATACGAATGGTGGGCTTATAGCTCATCGCCAGGAAGCCGCGCTCCACTCCGTCTTTATAGAACTGCTTCATCCGCTTCTCATCGAGCGGCTCTTTTGTATTTCTATCCTTCACCAACTCGAGACGAAGAAACAAGCCCTTGCCGCTCACTTCACCCACAAAAGGATACTTCTCCTTGAAGCGCTTGAAGTGGCCGAGCAAACGTTCGCCCATATTTCGGGAATTCTCACACAGCTTCTCTTCTTCAATCACCTGGATCGTGGTCAAAGCCGCCGTCGCCGCCAAGGCATTGCCGCCATAGGAGGAAGACGAACCCGAGGGCTTGCTCCAGGGCTCGGCTTTGGAAATTTCTTCCGTCGTGAGCACTCCGCTCACAGGAAAGCCGCCAGCAAAGCTCTTGCCCACGGTGATGATGTCCGGCTCTACGCCGAAATCTTCCGAGCAGAAGAAGGAACCAGTTCTTCCGAAGCCCGTGATCATCTCGTCCGCGATCAAAAGCGCGCCCAGACGTTTGGTAGCCTCTTTCATCGCCTTGAACCAGCCCGCGGGCGGCACGATGTTGCCCGCGGTACCCTGGCAGGGTTCGATCAGAACAGCCGCAATGGAGCCGGTCGTCTGTGTCTTGGCGCTCTTCTCAAACATCTCCACGCAATGCATGCCGCAGCTATCGGGCTTCATCTGGAAGGGGCAGCGGTAACAATCAGGGAACGCCGGAAGCGTATGGCAGCCGGGAGCGAAAGGGCCGTATTTTTGTTTTTGTCCGTCGCCGAGCAGGCCCATCACACCCAGGGTTTTGCCGTGGAAGCCGCCCCAAAGGGAAATAAATTCCCACTTGCCCGTATAGCATTTCGCCAAACGCATCGCGCTTTCCACGGCTTCCGCACCGCTGGAATAGAGCTGCAGCTGGTCGATCTTGCCGGGAGTGTGCTCGGCGACTTTTTTTACCAAGTCGGCACGGGCCTTCGAGGTAAAGCTGCCCACGGAAAGTTTCGCTACCTGGTCTTGGATCGCTTTAACGTATTTCGGGTGCGAGTGACCCAGGCCGTTCACACCGATGCCGCCGATGAAGTCGACATATTCGTTCCCGTCGACATCCGTCATCCACGACCCGGAAGCCGAATCCATCGCCACTTCGGCCATCAAGGCAAAACCCTGAAGGCCAGGCGCGAGGTTCTTCTGCTCCTGAGCGAAGATCGCCTGGGATTTAGGACCAGGGATGTTGGTGGTGCGCTTAGGCTTTCGCACGGGAGACTTAGTTCCCGATCTGGTGAGCCTGACCTTCGTCCACTCCGTAATAAGTGAGACCGAGGTGGTTGATCAGCTCTTCCTTGCCGATGTAGCGCAGGGTGTTTTCGAGTTTCAGTTTCTGCACCTGCAGATCGTGCTCGGGCTTGAGGCCTTGCTTCACGAGCGGGCTCTTCAGATAGAACGAGAGCCACTCCTGGATGCCTTTGAAGCCAGCACGAGCCGAGAGGTCCATGAACTGGGCCAGGTCGAGCACCAGAGGCGCGGCCAGGATCGAATCCCTGCAGAGGAAGTTGATCTTGATCTGCATGTCGTAGCCCATCCAGCCGAAGATATCGATATTGTCCCAGCCCTCTTTGTTGTCGCCACGGGGCTTGTAGTAGTTGATGCGCACCAGGTGGTGGAGATCGCCGTAGAGGTCGGGATAGCGCTCGGGCTCGAGAACGGTCTCGAGCACCGAAAGCTTCGACACTTCCTTGGACTTGAAGGAATCCGGATCCTGCAGCACTTCGCCATCGCGGTTGCCGAGGATGTTGGTGGAGTACCAGCCGGAAATTCCCAACAGACGCGCTTTCAGGCCGGGGGCCACGATCGTCTTCATCAGGGTTTGGCCGGTTTTGAAATCCGAGCCCGCGATCGGAACGCCTTTGTCTTCGGCGAGCTTGATCAAGCAAGGAAGTTCCACAGAAAGGTTCGGGGCGCCGTTCACATAGGGCACGCCTTCCATGATCGCCGCATAGGTATAGATCATCGAGGGAGCGATGTTCGGGGAGTTATCTTTCATCGCCTTTTCGAAGTTGGCGATCGTAGCGTGTTCGGAACCCGCCTGGATGTAGGTTTCGGTGGAGCCGCACCATACGAGCACGAGGCGCTCGCAGTTATTGGTCTTCTTGAAGTTGCGGATGTCTTCACGGAGCTGCTCCGCGAGGTCCATCTTGTTTTTGCCCTTCTTCACGTTCGG
>DATBTF010000031.1:0-18668 GCA_036559405.1 Bdellovibrionota bacterium | reverse complement strand
GGCGAGGAGCATTTTCCCAATAGTGATCCCGATGCCGACGATGCCTACGCTCTCCCCGTGGTTGCCGAAACCTGGGACGGCCTGCTGAACGACATCAAGGGTTTTCACGTCAAAAAAGAAGACGTATACAAGGCCCTCGACTCAGCTAAAGGCGGCGAAGTGGCGGAAGGAGCTGTAGGCGGAGGCACCGGCATGGTCTGCTTCCAGTTTAAATGCGGAACCGGAACTGCTTCGCGTAAAGTTCGGGCCGGCAAGAACGACTACAAAGTGGGCGTATTGGTGCAGGCCAACTTCGGCCGCCGCCCGGAGCTTGCAGTGGCGGGAGTGAAGCTAGGCAGTACCTTTCCAGATTTAATGCCGGTTTTTCCGCGGGAAAAGAAAGACGGCTCACTGATCACGGTTGTGGCTACCGACGCCCCTCTTCTCCCAAGCCAGCTGAGACGTTTGGCAAAGCGCGTGACTTTGGGCATGGCGAATACGGGAGGGATTTCGCGGAACAGCTCCGGGGATCTCTTCCTGGCGTTTTCGACGGTGGAGCCGAAGGCAGGGAAAGCTGGCAATGAGGCGTGGGAGGCCGTGCCTAATGGCTCGATGGACGAACTCTTCCGTGCCACCATCCAGGCCACCGAGGAGGCGATCGTGAACGCTCTGGTGGCCGGGGAGACGATGACAGGCGTGGACGGGAACAAGGTTTTCGCGATTCCCCACGACCGCCTCAAAGAGGCCTTGCGCGCCGGGGCCCCGGCGAAGTAAGAAAACAGCATGCAAGGCGGAGCGGACGAAACAGTAGGCGAGATTTTCCGGGTGGACCTGCTCGAGCGCGCCCGAGACAAAACTTTTCAGGTGATCCAGGAGGCCGCGGCGCAGATGAAGCCCGGCATGACGGAGTTGGACGCCAAAACCCTCATCCAGGAAATCCAGACCAGGCTTGGCGCCCCCAAATCCTGGCACCCTCCCCAGATCCGATTCGGCGTGAACTCGGTTCTTCCCTTCGGCGAGCGCGGCGTGGAAGGCGTGAAGTTACAGACGAACGACATTTTCTTTTTCGACATCGGGCCGATTTTCGAAGGGCACGAGGGCGACGTAGGCCGTCCCTTCGTGCTGGGGAACGACTCGGACTATCTGCGCTGCCGGGACGATGTCGAAACCGTCTGGAAGGAAGTGCACGGGCATTGGAAGGAAACCGGAGCTACGGGCGCGGAGCTTTATGCGTTCGCGGAAAAGCAGGCATCGAGCCGCGGCTGGAAGCTGCTCTTGAACCACGCCAACGGGCACCGCATTTCGGACTTTCCCCATGCGGCCAAGGCCCGGGGCTCGGTCGAAGGCTGGGAGCGCCACCCCGCACCGAACCGCTGGATTCTCGAGATCCAGATCCGGCACCCGGAAATGCCGTTCGGCGCCTTCTATGAAGATCTGCTGAGCTGACCTGGAAAGCGGTATTTCCTCCGCCGTTTACTTCAGTCGCCTAAGTGTTATCCTGAACTTAGGCGCGATCCATGAGCGAAACCAACAAAGCCAAATTTCTTTCCACCGGTTTCCAGCTGGAGAGCGAAGGGCACACCTTCGATCTCAAGGGCCTGGCCTCCGACTCGGGCATCACCAAGGTACAGGTGGTTTCGCGCCCGCCTCCGCATATCGATGAGGTCTTCGGGAAGAAAGTCACCGTGCATCTCGGCCGCCTTTCCCTGAAGGCCACGATCGTGCGTCACTATGCCGAAAGCGGTTCTTTTTTCGAGATCCGCTTTGAAGACGTGCAGGAGTCCCAGAAGGCCTTTCTGCGCCAGCTCACGGAAAGCGAGGGAGTGCATCCGGGCTGGGCGAGAAAGTATCCGCGCATTCCCGTGAAGGATTCCGGCGAAACCGGCCTTCCGGTGGTGAATCTCTGCCTGATGCGCTTCCTCGGGCACGAGTATTTCGTGCCAGTGGTGAATTTCAGCCTGGGCGGAGTGCGCATCGAAATCGAGGGCGAAGACGTGCTCAAGGAAGTACGGGTGGGCAAGGTAGTGCACTTCGATCTGCTCACCAATTCCGGCGATGTGCTGCCGAGCTTTACCGGAGAGGTGCGCAATATCACGGTGAAAGAGACCTTGGAAAACGGCACCAAAGTGGTCTCGAAGTCCTTCGGCATCAGCTTTCAGCCGATCAAAGGCACGCTGCGCGATCGTTTCTACGAGCTGATCCGCGGCTTCTGCCAGGAGCTGATCAAGCAGATCAAGGGCGAGTCTTAAAAATCTCCCGCATCCCCTCTGCAAATCTCGGCCAGACATCCGCTTCTTTCGCGCCTGCCTCTTCCTCAATGCAGATCACGGGAATGCCGCGATCGGCCCAGCCGAACTGGCTGAGCGCGCCCGGCGTGGGGTAGCCGATCTCCGGCTGGAGGGCATAGCCGCTCGAACGCGCGAGCATCTCAGCCTCGGGCCGGCCCGGTTCGCCGGAGAAAACAATGCAAGGTTTCCAGGAATGGCAGTGGATGATCATTCGCGGCTGAATCTCTTCGATCAGCCGCACCACGGCCTGGGTTTCGGGCTCGCTTCCGGCGCTGGGTCCTGGGTGATAACGCTCTTTTTCAAAGGAAGGGGCCCACGACTTCGCGGGATAGTTGCGGTTCAGATCCACGCCTCTCCCGTTCACGCGCGTGCCTTTTGCAAAGCCGTCCACATTCAGGCAAGGGATCAGAGCCCAGGGCAGGGGAGATTTTTCTTTTTGGAGCAGGGTAAGGGTGCTGCGCGCAAGCCATACGCCTTCGGGCTCATCGCCGTGCACTCCTCCCATGAGAAGAATGGGATTTTCTCCCTTCAAGGAAGCGGGGGCCTGCGAAGCATGAAGCTCGATCGGATTTCCCAAGGCCGAGAGCGACCAGCGCTTGTCGTGGAACATCCTTCGTTTTTAGCATTGTTCGAGGTTTCGATGCTAGTATGGCGCCATGCACTTTCGCATTTCTGTTTTCGGCTTGTTGTTCCTGTCTGCCTGCTCGCGCCAGGAAGTGGCGCATTCCACTGCTCCGATAGTCGTCGCCGACTCGGGAAAAAAATCAGAATTGCGCGGCCTGGAGACAAAGAGCATCGCCGGGGTGAGAGAGCAACCCTACTTCCGCTTCGCATGGGCGGGCCGCTCCTTCCGAATCGCGCACGGACGCTGGAAGATCAAAGAAGAGCATCCTCAATGGAACAAGGCCTACGGCTGGGGCCCGGTGGTATGGGTCAAAGAAAGGGGCCGGGAACGTGTGCTCGACCTGCGCGCTGAATTTCCTTCCCATTACGTGAGCAACGTATTCCAGGACGAAGCAAGCGGCCGGATTTATCTGTTTCTCGACTTCGGAATCGAAGGGCCGGCTGGAGACTACAAAGTCTGGATCACCGAGGACAAAGGCGAGCATTGGTTCGCGGGCGAAAATCTCAAGCGCCCGCCCTTCACCTTTCCCCCGGCGGCGCTGGAAAATTTTTTCGTGGACAAAGACGGGAATGGAGCCGCCTGGTTCAAGATCGAGGCGGCGAGCCTGCCGCCATCCGAACGCGGGGGCCAGACTCCCGCCACCGAAATTTTCTATCGCGTCACTACTTCCGATGGAGGGCGCAGCTGGTCCTATGAAGGAAAGCCGGCCTTTTTCAATTTAGTGCATCAGGAAGAGGAGAGGCATTATTGACCTCTTCTGAGACATGGATGCTCTTGTTTCCGCCGCTCACCCGCAGGGGAAGATGCACGTCGAATCTGGCTCCCTGGCCCAGCTTGCTTTCCACGGTGATCTTTCCCCTGTGAGCTGAAAGGATCTGGCTCACGATGAAAAGGCCCAGGCCGAGGCCTCCGAAATGGCTGCTGGACACGGCCCGCTCAAATCTCTGAAAGATCCGCGCCTGGTCTTCGGGAGCGATGCCGATGCCAAGATCTCGGATAGAAATCTGCGCCTCTTCGCCATTTGTGGTGGCGGTGATCTCAATGGGTTTCCCCGGGGCATATTTGATCGCATTGGTGAGCAGGTTCACGATCACCTGCTCCACCCGCGCCGGATCCAGCGTGACTTCGAGGGGTGAAGAAAGATCGAGAGAGACCGTGCAAGCCGAAGCTTCCAGCTGCCCGCTGAACCGGGATACGATATCGCGGATCAGATCGGACAGGTCGAAGGTTTCGGGGCGGAGGGAAATCGTTCCCCGGCTGAAGCGCGAAATATCGAGCAGATCGTCGATCAGTTTGGAGAGACGCTCGATCTGCATATTGCAGTTTTGCACGGCCTTGCCAAGCTGCTCGAACTGCAGGTGTGTCACGTCACCGTTACTCAAGAGGCGCTGAATCTGCTGCACGCGGATTTTGAGGGGAGTGAGCGGCGTGCGGAGCTCGTGGGAGGCAATGGAAAGGAACTCGTCCCGCAGGCGCACTGCTGATTCCGCTTTCTGGAACAAGCTGCTGTTCTCCAAGGCTGAGGAGATGCGGTAGGCGATATCCTCCGCAAGGGAAACATTCGCCTCGGTTGCACCCCCTTCGCTTTCAAATCCCAGGAGCAAGGTCCCGAGGAATTTTCCCCGGCTGGCCAGGCCCACCTGTATCGCCGAGCGCAGCCCCCGCCTCTGGAGGGCCTGCGCGCGTTCAGGGCTGCCGTAAAGACGGGCAAGGGTTTCGAGGGAAAGGGGGTTCCATACTTTGCTTGCCCCCAATGAGAGTCCGTAGCGGTCTTCCTGGCTGATTCCGCCCATATGCGCCTTGAACTCCCGCTGGAGGATCTCGTCTATCTCCATGGAGCCGCTTGCCAATGCGAAGCATCGCTCACCCGGCGTTACCGATTCGATCACGCAAAGATCCGCGATCCTCCCCTGCAAGTAGCTGGAGAGAGAGCGCAAAGCCGGCCCGCGGTCGATGGATTCCGAAAGCAGTAAGCTGGTTTGCGCCAGGAGATCCGAACGGCGCTTGGCCTGCATTACCATTCGCTCGGCGTCTTTGAGCGGAGTGATGTCCACCGAAAGCCCGCGCAGCTCCCGGCTGTTGCTCTCGATCTCCGAGCTGATCCGCATTACCGTGTGGAACCAGCCGAATTGCCCATCGGCTTTCCGGATGCGGTGATCAATGCTCACCTCCGCGCCCGTCGCTTTTGCCTGCTCGAGGGCCGCCAGAAAAGCGGACCGATCGGCCTCGCCGAGCAGGCGAAGAAAGTGGCCGGAATCCTCGATCCACTGCTCAGCGGGAAAGCCCGTGAGCTTCTTCACGGAGGAGCTTACGGATGAGATCGCCAGCGTTTCGGGGGAGGCCGTCCATACGATTCCCTGGTCGATGCCATCCACCAGATTCCGATAACGCTTCTGCTCGGTCTGCTCCCTGGCTTCGCTTTCACGAAGGGCCTTTTCCGCCAGGGCGAGCCGCCCCGTCTTTTTATAGAGATCCGCTAGCACGGAAACCTTCGCCCGCAGCATCTTGGCATCGAAGGGTCGGTAGATGCAGTCGATGGCGCCATGTTCGTATCCAAGGCGAACGAGGCTTTCGGGGGTATGGATGCCCGAGATGAAGATAATGGGAATCTCACTGGTGCTGGGGTTGCTCTTGATGATGGCGGCTGTTTCATAGCCGCCCAGTCCCGACATCTGCACGTCCATCAGGATGAGGGCTGGGATGTTTTCCGTGAGGAACCGGAGGGCCTCCTCCCCTGACCGTACCCGCACCAGTTTGTAAGTGGGGTTATGGAGCACAGCTTCGAGTGCGACAAGATTTTCCTCCCGGTCGTCCACAAGCAGAATGGGAGTTGGATCCGAAGGATCACTTGCCAAAAGGCGTGATTCGGAGGGGATGCGAAAGCTTTGGGATTTCATCTGAATCAATGGTTCGCCTGCCCGAACACTAGAGCAAGTGTTCATTAGCAGGAATTAAAATACGGGCAGTCCCCGTTCAAGGAATTTCCTGAAATGGCCCCGGTCACTTTGCCGCAGTGGAGTGGGGAGAGGGCTTGCGGGTGACAAATGTGGCAAATTTGCCAGTTTCGGCAACTAACCTGCTCTGCGGTTGCGGCTGTCGTAGGTGGCGCCTGGATAGGTGCGTGCGGTCGTTTCGATCTCCGTCTCTGATTTCGGACGGGTGAAGGCAACGAGCCCGAAAACGCCCAGCGCGAGCAGGTAGTGGGCGATCTCCTGTCCGGCGCTCAGAAGATCCCGGTACCCGAATACCCAGGGCGCCAGCATCACCACCACGCCCGTGAGCACGTCCAGACTCATATGCACTCCCAGCGGAATGATCCGCCAAAGGGCGTATTCATAGTTCGTGAGCAGGCTGTAACCGATCAGCGCCAGCCCGGCGAAGATGAAGATGTTGCGTGCGGCATCGATCTCGGAAATTCCGATGATGGCAGGCACGAAGAGCAGAAACGCCCCACCCACATAGTCCAATATGTTGTGCGCTTTCAGTGAAATCATCGGTCCCTCCCGTTGAAATTATGCACAGCTGCCGAAGCTGCCAAGGCTGCAATAAAAACCAGCAAGATCAGTTCCACACAGGAAATTTGCGGCAGGATGATGCGCTTTCCGGTTTTCTCTGCGGCGAAAATGGCGATAATAAAGAGATGCTTTTCACTCTTTTGTTTCCCTTAACGATATTCGCTTTGCAGGACTACCTCGCGGAACGCGATCCCCCCGCGCCCGAGGCAAAGAAACAATATCGCCTTTTTCTACGCACCCCTGCCCGGGATTGTGCCGGCTGGCGGAAGGTGAGTCCGGTTCTCGACAAAAGAGACATGGTGATCAGCGAGTCGAAGCGGGATGAAGGGGGCAAAACACCCGGCTGCCGCTTTTTATGGGTGATCCACCCCGAAGAGGCACCCGGCGCTACCAGGTTTGAAATGGAAACGATGACCGGCGGGAGGGAGAGTTTCGAACTTCCCTCTCCAGCCGGATACCGTGCCAGGGAAGCTGCCCCCGCGGCATCGAGCGCGAGCCGGGGCATGCTGGGCGTGGCTAATGAGAACGGGAGCGGCCCGGCCACGGTTCCCGTGCGCGGCCGCGTATCTTTGCCCGCTGCAGTGGGAGTGGAAGGGGCCAGGTCGGCCGATCCGGGCACAGGGAAATAAATTATAGTGGCATCGCCTTTGCTCCCTCGGGATCGGAGGCGCCATGGCACCATTCACAAATCGAAAGCAGGCCGGAATCATTTTGGGGCGTCGCCTGAGGCCGTATCGAGCCTCCAGGCCCATAGTGCTCGCATTGCCCCGTGGCGGGATTCCCGTGGCGGCGGAAGTGGCGAAGGCACTTATGGCTCCATTGGACGTGCTGGCCGTGAAAAAAATCGGCGCCCCTCACCATGAGGAACTGGCTCTCGGGGCGATCTCTGAGGAGGGAACACCCGTCTTCAACGAGGAAGTGATAAGCGCGCTGGAGTCGCGTTTCGGGTTCCGGCGCACAGAGCTGCAGGAGCTGGCGCGGCGCAAGCGCGCCGAGGTGGTTGCGCAAGTCGAGCGATTCCGGGCGGTGCGTCCGGCCTTGGATCTTCAAGACCGTAACGTGATTCTCGTGGACGACGGCCTCGCCACGGGCGCTACTATGGAGGCGGCGGTTCAGGTGCTTAGGGGAAGGGGAGTGAGGAGAATCGTTGTAGCCGTGCCGGTAGGGGCCGCAGATTCGCTCGCCCGGCTGGTGAAGATCGTGGACGACGTCGTTTGTCTGGTGGTTCCCCGGGACTTTTACGCGGTCGGCGCCTGGTACCGCGACTTCTCCCAGCTTTCCGATGAAGAGGCCGACGACATGCTCGAGGAGCGGCTGGGCGCTGAGAACGAGCCTGCTTCGTCGGGCACCGTGCTGATTCCCGCAGGAAACGTATTTCTCGAAGGGGAGCTGCAGATGCCGTCCGGCGCCTCCGCTCTCGTGATCTTCGCCCACGGCAGCGGCAGCTCCCGCAAGAGCCCACGGAACCGCCAGGTGGCAAGGGAAATTCAGGAGAGAGGTATGGGAACCCTGCTCTTCGACCTGCTCAGCGCCGATGAAGCCTCTATTAGGCAGAATGTTTTTGATATCGATCTGCTTTCCTCCCGCCTGCTGAGTGCATTCAGCTGGGCCCGGGAGAAAGCTCCAGAGGCAAAAATCGCTTTTTTCGGCGCGAGCACAGGAGCCGCTGCAGCTCTGAGGGCTGCTGCCCAGGCACCGGAGGGCTTGTTCGCCGTGGTGAGCCGGGGAGGAAGAGTGGACCTTGCGGCCGACTATCTGTCGCGGATCAAAGTGCCGGTGCTGACGATTGTCGGCGCTCTCGACCAGCCTGTGCTGGCTTCGACATTGAAGGTGCTGGACCGTCTCTGCATTCCGAGGCTGGAGCTGGTGAACGGAGCCGGGCATTTGTTCGAGGAGCCCGGGGCCATTGAGGAGGTGGCAAGGATCGCCGCGCGCTGGCTAAGGGACCACGTGCCGGCGAATGGAAAGGAGAATATCGCGGTGGGCTGGTGACCGTCCCGCTCCTATACGCTATCTTGGGTTGGTGACTGCGAAACGGATCCGAACTTTGTATTTGGCGCTCTGCCTGGGGGCGTTTGCCTCCTGTTCTTCGCTTTTCTACCATCCCTCCCGCGTCTTGCATTTCCCTCCGGAAAAATTTGGAGCGAGCCCCGAGGAGGTAAATTTCCGCAGTGGCGACGGCACCCATTTGTTCGGCTGGTTGTTTCGCCACAACGCCACCAGCCGCAATTCCGCTCCCAAGGGTGTTTTGCTTTTTTATCATGGCAATGCCGAGAATCTGAGCAGCCACTACCTGAGCCTTCTGTGGTTGCTGAAGCATGGCTATGATTTTTTCATCTTTGACTATCGCGGGTACGGACGTTCGGATGGCAATCCTGATCCGAAGGGAACCAAGGAAGACGGAGAGGCGGCATTGCGCTGGCTGAGAGCACGTTATCCTGCCGCGCCTATCGTGCTCTATGGGCAAAGCCTTGGTGGCATGGTGGCGTTACGAAACGCCATTGATGTCAAAGACGAGACCGGCATCCGTGCCGTTGTGGTGCACGGAGGATTTGCCTCCTATCAGGAGGTCGGCAGGAAGGTGATGGCCAGGGGAATTCTCACCTGGCCGCTGCAGTGGCTCCCCTGGGTCGTATTGAGCGACCGCCATGCTCCGGACGATGGAGTCGTGGAAGTGGCACCTTTGCCACTGCTGGTGATGCATTCCGAAGACGACAGAGTGGTGCCCTTCAGCTGCGGAGAGCGGATTTACGATCTGGCAGGGGAGCCTAAAGAGATCTGGAAAATTCCTGGAGAAGGGCATACGGATGCATTTCAGCGGTACGGAGATACCTATCAGAAAATGCTGGTGGACTGGTTGGAACGGAATGCATCGAACTCTAAGAAGCGCTGAGACAGTTTTTCTTCTCCTTTCCCTTTCGGCCTGCGCCTCGCTTGTGCCATTCCGCAGCCCTGGGCCGTACATAGGCGGACCTCTCGTTGGTGAAGGAACGTATCTTCAGGAAATCCAGCTCACGCCGGAAAAGGGCGAAGCCTTCCGATTCCAGTGTGTGTTCCGGAGGCGAAAGGAAGGGGTGTTTGTTTCCGCCGTGAGCACGAGCGGGCAAGCGGTAATGAGCGTGAACGACTTCTACAAAGGAGAGCCAAAGATCAGGATTCCGCCGTCGGATCTGGCGGCTTACGGCACGCAGCTCACGGAAGCCTACTATGGGATGCGCGCCTTATTTCTCCTCGACGATCGGCCCTCCGCTCAAAATTCCCTCGTGCTGGAGCGCTATCCCGACGGGCGCCCGCGCCGCCTTTCCTCCCGGCCCGGCACTGAGCTTGTGGTGGACGAGTACGATTGGGAGGGCCATGCGCTCAGGCTCCACCTGCAAGGCCAGGGTTGGCGCGCCAGCATGCATCTGAGGGAATACAAACCCGAGTAATGGTCAGGCCGAAGCCGCCCCCTCTTCCCGAATGCGGCTGTCCACGACGGCGCTCAGGCCCGTGGTGGCCGGGCCGTTTACGAGATGGCCAAGGCGGTCAAAGCGGGAGCCATGGCAGGGACAGTCCCAGGTTTTTTCCGCGCTGTTCCAGCGGACGATTCCATTCAGGTGAGGGCATACGGCCGAGAAAAAATGGGGCAGACCGTTGTGGTCCCTGTACACCGCCAGCTTTTGCATTCCCTCGCGCACCACAGCCCCTTCTCCCGCGGGAATTTCGGCGATGGTGCTTACGTCACCGCCGGTCACCCAGTCGGCATATGGTGCTGTGCTTTGCGCAGTCTCGCTCACCAACGTGGTGAAGCTGCGCAAGCTCACGCGTGCTGGATCGTAAAGCGCCGACCACGGATTATCTTTTTTGCTGATCAAATCGCGTAGAAGCATACCCGCGATCGTGCCGTGCGTGAGACCGTTACCGGAATCCCCGGTCACGATATAGACGTTGTCTTTGTCGCCGGGATTGAGTCCGATGAACGCCATTCCATCGTGAGGTTCCAGGATTTGACCCGACCACTGGTATCGCAGCTCACCTTCCACGCCCAGGCGGTCGCGGGCCCAGGTGCGGAGAAGGCGAAAGCGGTTTTCGGGGGCCTGATCCTGGCCCGTCCTGTGGTCTTCTCCTCCGACTAGAAGAATCTGCTCGTCGTTGGCGCCGATGCAGCTGCGGATGTAGTGGTAGGGATCTCCGGTATCCCAGAACAGAGCCGGAGTGAAGTCGTGTTCGGGCACCGCCAGACCCACGATATAGGTACGATACGGGGCCATCTTCGTATGCATCGTGAAGCGGTCGTTGAAAGGCACGTTTGTGGCCACGACGATGGACTCGCTGACCACCTGAAACCCGCGGTTCGTGGTGACGCGGGCGGGATGGCCGCCCTCGACGGTTTGCGCTTCCGTACGTGTATAAATCTTTCCTCCCTTTCTCTGGATGGCGCGGGCGAGGCCGGCCAGATATTTTCCGGGATGGAAACGCGCCTGGTGCGGGAAGCGCAGCGAGGGACCCAGGGGCACGGGGAAAGCGCTGCTCGGGGAGGTGAGCTCCACTTCTTTCAGGCCCACCGCGTGGCAGGCATCGAGTTCCCTGTGCAGGAGGCCTACCTCATCTCCCTCATAGAGAAACAGAAAACCCGGTACGCGGGCGAACTCGCAGTCGATTCCCTCGGCCCTGATGATGCGCTCCACTTCGTCGATGGCCCGGGTATGGCTTTCCGCCGCGAGCCGCGCTTTCTCCAGGCCGTGTTTTTTCCGGATCGTGAAGTAACGGTCGTCAAGGGCGTTTACCAGGTGGGCCGAAGAAAGAATCGTCTGCCCGCTGTGCAGCTCGGACCGCTCGAGCACCACCACGCTTCGGCCGCTTTCCAGCAGCTCGTAGGCTGTGGTCAGGCCGGAAATCCCGGCCCCGATCACGCATACATCGGCGGTCTCGTGAGACCCGAGCGACGGCAGAAAAGGCTGGTCTGCCTCCTGCCAGACAGAATGTGTTTCCTGATAAGCGATTGCCATGGCCTAGTCCTCCGTTACCTGAATCACCACCGCTTTTCGGCCATTCTTGCCGATCATCTCCTGCACCAGGAGATACAATCTTTCCGCGTTGGCCGGGTGTTGGCGGATGCAACCCCCTGAAGCGCGGTTTCCTAGATTACGGATATTGTTCCCGTAGGTCGCATGCAGAAATACCCCACCTGTGAACTGGATTGCCCGGTGCATGGGCGCGTTGTCCCAGACGGTGGAATAGTGCGTCCAATGGAGCACGCCAGGATGGCGGATTCCGGTAGGGGTGTGGGCGATTCTGCACCGAGCGCGTTTGGGGCATTTCAGCTGCTCGGTTCCCGTAGACACCGGCCAGTCCCAGCCCGACATCAACTGACCGTAACGATAAACGTAAAGATGTTGCCGCGATTTGCTCACGAGGATGTAGGTCATAGTGTCGTCAGGAGAGGCGGTGGGAGCATCGAGCTCGGCCTCGTCGGATTCGTCGACCAGTCCTTGCTGCAGCATGTCTTTATAAATGTCCTCGGGACTCATGACATCGGGGAGTTCGACTTGCCCCTCAGGAAGGTACTCAATGGTATCGCGCTGTGCTGCCGAGGAAAATTGGAACGGGATCAGAAAAAAGGAGAGAGCCAGAAGGAATGATTTTTTCATGGGATTCACCTCCGGGCCGAGATGATGCAAGAGGGAATCCATGGGAGAGAGGCAAGGTGTCGCTTAGGTGTTGGCGAACAACGAGTGGGGCACTTGAGCAGTGGCAGGATCGGCGCGCACTAAGTCGCCCTTCTCCCCAATCTCCGCGCTTTTCCAAAGATCACCCCTTGCCAGACCGAAAAAAAATTCGTTCTGTTCGTTTGCTTTTGAACGCTGCACCCGGACTGCGCGTTTTCCTTCTTTAGTGCAAATCCGGCATTCCACCTGGCCCTTGCGCTCCAGGCGCTGGCTTACTATACGCAAGCAGGCGGGAGCCGGATCCGGTTCCCCGGCGCGTATCCATGCATAGGAAAACAGCAGGGATTCCTTGCGGAGGCCCGCCTCCGCGCCGAGTTCGTTCAGCCATGCGGGAAATTTGCAGGCCGCCTCTTCGTGGCACCAGTCTTTAGGATCCGCTAGAGCTCCGCATATTCTGTCGTCGAGGCAAGGCAACATCACCTTTCCGAGGTTTCCGGCCTGCAGCTCGTCTTTGAGCTGGGCCAGTTCACGCGAACTCTCACGCGAGCCAGGCTCGATCAAAAGAAGGAAGCGCGGCCTGCCATCGGACCTTTCCAGGTCGCGCAAAGCGCGCACGATCTTGCCCACCTCGGCCGTTCTGCGTTTGCAGTCGGGATAGATCTCCGCCACCGCGTTCATCATGCTCACATGAGTGGGCTTGAGGCGGCGGATGAGCTCGGCCGGTTCCTCCTTTCCCGAAAGAAATTTCGCGGGGGCACTCCAGGAGGCTGCGGCCACCAGATCCCCCGCGATGCCGGTGAAGGCGGGGGACTGGTCCCAGCCCGTGAACCATAGTTTTTTTCCACGCGCGCGGCACCACCAGGCGACGCCCCAATAGGCAGTGCCCGGGCCCGTGCCGAGGTCAAGCCAGTGGGCCTCCTGTCCGGGCATGGGATCCGTTCCCAGCAGAAAACTTTCTTCAAGCACGAGGGCGGGCTTCAGGCAGTTGCTCGGCAAATAATAAGAGCTATAGGCACGCGCTTCATCGCGGCTGAAGGAGTAGTGCTCTTCGCCTTCCCTGACCTGTCCCCGCCCCTTGGCGAGTTTCTCCCAGAGCCGCCGCAGCGTTCCTCCCAAGTCTTTCTGATGCCCCAGCTTTTTCAACGCGGAGTACAGGGTTTGGTCGAGCTCGGAAGGGAAAAGAAATTCCTCGCGCAGGTAGAACATCAGCGATCCAGGGGGAATGAGCAGGTGAAGTGCGTGCCTTTGCCGCCCGAGCCGCTGCTCACGCTCACATTGCCGCCATGCCGCTGCATGATATGCTTCACGATGGCGAGCCCCAGGCCAGTACCTCCCTGGTCGCGCGATCGCGCGCTGTCCACCCGGTAGAAGCGCTCAAATACGCGTGAGTGGTGCTCGGAGGGAATGCCCGGGCCGTTGTCGATCACATGCAGGCGGGCCGCGCCTTCCGCGATTTCCCAGTTGACGTCGATCTTTCCCTCCGCGGGCACATACTTGATGGCATTCTCCACGAGATTGTACAGTACCTGCTCCACGCGCTTGGGATCCGCGCAAAGTACGGGCGTACCGATCTTCACCGAAATCTCATGCCGCTTGGCCGCGCGCACGCTTTCCAGCTGGCCCAGCACACGCGAGGTGAGCTCCGCCAGCTGCACCTGTTCCCGTTCGATTTCCGCGCCTGACTCCAGGGAGGAGAGGTTCAGGAGATCGTGCACGAGTGCGATCAGACGATCCGTATTGCGCTCGATCGTTTCGAGAAATTTTCTTGAAGGGTCGCCTGCCGGTATGTCTTCTTTCAGCGTTTCCGCATAGCCTTTGATGGCCGTGAGCGGAGTACGAAGCTCATGGGAAACGTTGGCCACGAAATCGATGCGCACCTGGTCCATGCGCCGGAGTTCGGTAAGGTCGTGGAATACGCCGATGGCACCATAGAGCTGGTCGTTTTCCTGCCGAAGCGGCGCGATGGAGAGCGCGAAATGGCGGGAGACGGCTTCGCCCTTGAGCCGCAGCTGGGTGCTGATCTGCCGGGCGCTGCCGTCCTTGAGTGTTTCGCGGAAGGCTTCGAGAACGTCGGGGCTGCGAATGAAGTCGGAGAGACGGGCGTCCTGCCGACCCGGGCCGAAGAGCAGGGCGAACTGGGAATTGTAGAAGAGCATGGTGCCGGCCTTGTCCACGGCGGCAACGGCCTCGGTGAGTGCGCTCATCACCACTTCCACCTGTTCGCGCTCACGCGAAAGCGAGCGGTCCTTGCTCTGCATCTCTCTTCCGATCTTGTGGAGAGTGGTTTCGAGATCTGACCATTCGCTCGGCTCTTCCACGGCTGCGGTCTCCTCTTCGCGGGCCGAGTAATCGCGGTGCTGGATCGAGCGCGCCTTCACGAGAATCCGGCCGAGGGGAAGCACCAGGCGGTAGCCCGTCCAAAGCGAGATCGCCGCAACGATCGTCGCCGAGGCAATCACGAGGAAGATCAAGGCGCGGTCAATCTGCTTTGCGGCTTCCGGCAAAACCCCGATCAGATAGAGATGCGCGCAGACCGCCACGATCCCCACGGCGGGAACGATGCCCAGCACCTGCTGGAGCACGAAGCGAAAGAAGAGCTGCTTGGGAAAATACGGACTTTTATTCCTGGATATTCGAAAGGGCATCAGCCTACGCGTATCACGCCTTCTGCGCGATACGGTAGCCTACACCCCTTACGGTTTCGATCAGATCTGCGCAGGAGCCGAGCTTCTTGCGGAGGCCGAATACATGAGTATCGATCGCCCGTTCCACCACGCTTACGCCGCCCCCCTGAACTTCGCGGATCAGCTGGTCGCGGGTGAGCACCCGGCCCTGGTTTTGGGCCAGGGTCACGAGCAGTTTGAATTCGTAGGGGGTCAGGGAAATGGCTTTGCCGTCCAGGCGGGCTTCGTGCGCGGCCTCGTCGATTTGCAGGGCGCCGAGGCTAAGGGCGGCTTCTTTGCGGTCCAGGCGCCTCAGAAGTGCTCGGGCCCGGGCCATGAGTACCGAGAGCTCGAAGGGTTTCACAAGATAGTCGTCTGCCCCGCTTTCCAGGCCTAATACGAGGTCGGAATTGGCACCGCGGGCGGTAACCATCAGAACCGCCACTTGCTCGTGGCCGGTTTTTTTACGAACCTCGCGCAAGATTTCCAGACCACTTTTCTCGGGTAACATCCAGTCCAGGACGAGGAGGTCGTAGGCGCCTCTCTCTACATAGTCCATCGCCTCTTTTCCATCTCCGCAGGCCTCCACTTTGTGGCCTTCACGGGTCAGGTGCATGACGATGAGTTCCCGGATGTCAGATTCGTCTTCGACAACTAGTACTCGGGCATGTTTCATGCGGCCTCCAACTTGGGGAAGCAGACGGGGTTCAGCTTTTGGGTTTGTGGGAAGAAGTTCCACCATGGCGAATATCGTCTCCTGATACGGCGAAAATTACGTCCTCAGCGATATTCGTAGCATGGTCGCCCAGCCGTTCCAAATTCCGGGCGATTAGGATTAGGTCAAGGGCCGGTTCGATATTGGTTGGGTTGGAGGTCATGTACTCGATTAACTCGTGGAATACCTTGTCCTTGAGGTCGTCTACCTGGTCGTCCTTCAGAAGCACTTCCTCGGCCAGCTTCCGGTCCTGGCGCACGAAGGCGTCCAAAGCATCGCGCACCATGGCCCGTACCTCCGTGGCCATTTTCGGAATGTCGGTAAGCTCTTTGATCGGCTCGCCACTCTCCAGATAGTCCTTGGCGTTGTACGCGATGTTCACAGCTTGGTCGCCCATGCGTTCGAGGTCCGTGGAGATTTTTAAGATGGCGATCACCAGGCGCAGATCCGTGGCGAGCGGGCTCTGGCGGGCCAGCAGCTGTAAACAACTTTCATCTACTTCGATGTGCTCGCGGTTGATTCGCGACTCGAGTTCGTGCACCTGTTTGAACATCGCAGGCTGGCGCTGAATCAGCGCTTGGGTGGAAATTTCCACCGCTTGCTCCACATGCCCGCCCATGCCCACAAGCTGTTCTTTAAGGTCCTTCAGTTCTGTTTCGAAATGGCGGTGCATAGTTCATATACTCACAGTAGTTGGCCGTTTAGAACACTCGTCTTCTCTTTTTTCGCAATGCAATAGGAAAATTTGCCAGCGAATTTTTTTCTTGGGCTATCGACGCAACTACCCACATACTGGTCTTAAGACGGAAACAGGGACTTTTTTCTGTTTTGGTGGGGCGAGTCACAAACGCAGGGTGTCGTGACTTTCCCAATCGCGCGATTGCTTCAAGGGCAATTTGCGCTTAGAGTGCCGGGCGTTGTTTTTTTTGCATCGGTACCGTGTAAGCGACAGTGAACGACTTGGGGGGGAAACACATGGCGAGTAAGTCGAACAGCAAAAAAACGTCTTCCGCAGGCGCCGCATCCGAAGGAAGCGCGCGTACCGTGGAAGCAAAACTGGCCCGCATGCTCGGCCTGGCCAACGAAGCGGAGTCCGAAAAAATCGTGACGCTGCTCAAGGGCCACGGCCTCAATAAAACGCAGGTGCTCGCTTTGGTGGAAGCGATCCGGCGTGAAGAGCAGGAAATCATTTTTGCGGATAGCGTGCTCCGTGGAGAGCTGCAGACCAACCAGGAAGATCTGATGGACGAAGCGGACCTCGCTTCGAGCGATATCGACCAGGGCATGAAAATGCGCATGGCGAACCGCGAGAACTTCAAGGTGAAGCGCTTGCACCGCGCCCTCGACCGCATCAAAGACGGTTCCTACGGTGAATGCGAAGGCTGTGGATCAGACATCGGCTTTGCCCGCCTCTCGGCGCGGATCATTGCCGAACTCTGCATCGCCTGCAAAGAAGAGGAAGAGCGGAAAGAAAACCTTTCTGCAGTGGGACGCAAGCCCAAGAGCATGGGCCAGACACTCGGCAACAAGCTCACCGTAAGCTGAGTTCTTCGAAATGACTAAAAGAGAAGGCGCAGGAAGATTCCAGCGCCTTTTTTTATTTTTCTTCCTCTTGATGTCCGCGCATGCCGACGCACAGGATGTCCGCAAGGGCTACATGTCTCTATCCTGGTCAACGGGAAGCTCGGAGTACTCGTCGGTAGGGCTCGTGGCCAAACCGGGACTGGATCCGCAGTGGCGCCTGGACACCGCCGCCTTCTTTTCTCATAGTGGCGCCTCGGGCGATACGAATGTGCTCTTCGTAGGCGCCGATGTGAATGTCGAAGACACATGGAATTTCCGCTTCGGTCTCCAGGGGAGCAAGGAACCCAACAGCCTTTCCTCTTTCGGTTTCGCTCCGGGCGCCACCTGGGAAATCAGCTCGCTCTGGGAGGGGGAGCTCGACACACTGGTCTCGCTCGATCTGGAGAGGAGCCGCTATTCGCAAGGATCGCGGGCCTCCGCTTTCGTACAGAAGGTGGTGCGACTGGAGATCACCCAGGAGTTTTCCGAAGAGGTTTCGGCGTCTTTTGCGGCAGCCAAGTATGGATACGACGAAGACGGCGCTCTCATCAATCGAGCGGTCGGCTCGCGGCGGAGGTCCCCGGGCTCCATCGATTCGTACGTGGCGGGCTTTCCGGAAAGCGCGCTGGAGATCCGGATGGATTGGTCGCCGAATGAGGCCTGGACGATTTCGCCTCATATGGGAAGGGTCAAATCGGTGCAAGGCGACCAGGTGACGACCAATGCGGGACTGGGAGCCAGTGTTTCAGTGGCAGAGCGCTGGTCGCTGGGGTTCGACTTCACGCATTCCAAGCCCGAGTACGGCACGAAGACCGACGTCGGCACCTTGGATGTAAAATATTCGCTTTAGATTAGCGCGCGGACTGGGCCACTAGCTCGAGCTTCGCCTCGGCCTGGAGTAGCGCCGTTTCGGCGGCTTTCACGAGATCGCTCAGCTTCTGCGCTAGGGCGGCCGCATCGGCGTGATAACGCTTGCTGGCGTCCACACCTTTACGGAGCGCGCCTCCATAAGCGCGCTTGCACTCGCCCCCGAAGGGCGATTGGGCCGGAATGTCTTTCGTATAGAAGGCTTCCACTTGTCCGGCCAGGCGCGCGAGGATTTCGCCCCGCTTTTTGGCGGAGGTGATCTGGTCTTTCTTGGCATGGAGCTTCGCTTTTTGCACTCCGCTCAGGCCGGAAGAGAAATCAGTTCTGCCTGCTTGAGATCCAAGCTCACTATCGAGAATTTTTTCCACTACCGCGGCTTCCTTGGTAGCGAGGTTCTTGGCGACCTCAATCTTGTCGGCCACTTTTTTGGCGAGTACCGTGAGACGCTCGCTTTGGTTCTGGCAGGAATAGAGGGTGGAGCTGAGGTGGGCTTTTTTCCAGGCATCATGAGCCTTGTTCACAGCCCCGACATCCTGCTTGAAGGAGCGCTTCTTGGCGGGCGTGGCGCTTAGCTCAAGGGATTTGCTTGAGGTGATCGTGGATTTAGGGCGTAGCGCGTTTGCATCTGCAGCGATCGCCAGGGCCAGGATGGTTACAATAAAAAGTGGCTTCATATTTCCCCCGCGCTCTCCATTCCGAGCGCACTTCCGTATCGTCCGGGAGAGGGAAGTTCTGAAGCGATAATAGCCCTTTAAGTTCAATGACTTAAGGGGCTATTTCCCTGGGGGGCATTCGGCTTAGCGCA
>DATBTF010000030.1:0-2547 GCA_036559405.1 Bdellovibrionota bacterium | reverse complement strand
AATGGTTTCGTTCCAAATCACAAAGCGGAAAATCACGCTCACACCGTCGGCAGCTCCCGCGCAGGCGAGAAAGAAGGCCGCAAGCCAAAGACTGTGCGAGAAACCAAGGCCCACGATCGAGACACCCCAGAGCACGGCGCTGATCAACACCATCGCCCCATGCCGGCTCACATTTTTGGTCCAGCCGCTCGTGAGCGAAACAATCAGTGCGCCCACCGACATGGCCGAAAACAAAACTCCTGCCGCCTTGGCGCCGCCCCAGCTCTCCGCCATCGCGGGAAAAAGCGCCACGGGAAAGGCGAAGATCATGGCCACGATGTCGACGACATAAGTGCCCACCAGCACCGGCCGCGCCCAGGCGTAGGCGAGGCTTTCGCGTATGTCCTGCCAGGACGAGCTTTTTTCTTTGCGCTCCGGTGGCAGCGAGCTCTTGATCAGATAGATCGACACCAATGCAAAGAGGTAGGTGAGAAAATCGACGAGATAACCCACCTTGATCCCGTAGCCGGCCATCAGAAGGCCGCCGATCGCCGGACCGCCGATCTGGCAGACCGATCCGCGGAAGGTCGAGAGGCTGGCGACGGAATTGTAGTGCTCCGGTGCAATGAGTTTTTGCGTGATCGCCTCCATGGCCGGGCGATGGAACGCGTTCACACCCTGGAGAACGGCGGCCAGCACGAAAATCAGGCTGAGGCTTGGCTGCGGCAGGCAGGCATTGAGGAAGAGCGCGAACGTTCCCGCCGTCATGAAAAATTCCGAGATCAGCAGAAGCCGGCGGCGGTCCATACGGTCGGCCACGGAGCCGCCCCAAAGTCCCAGCAAAAGTACGGGTATCACCTGCGCCACGCCCAGGAGCCCAACAGTGAAGGAGCTCTTGGTGAGCTGGTACACCTGATAGGGAACGGCCACGTAGCTGATCATGCTGCCGAGGGCGGAGATGAATTGGCCGAAGAAGAGAAATCGGAAGTCGCGGTAGAGACGAAGTGGGGCGAGGTCGAGAAACATCGAGGCCCATAGTAGCGCAAATACGCCGCCATGGGCCTCTCAAATCCTGCCAGTAGAGACTAGAAGTAGTACTTCATTCCGAGACGGGCGGAGTAGAGCAGGCCGTTCAGGTCGTCCAGTCCGGAGTCGAAATACTCCTGGGAATTCCGGTCCTGGAAATAGACCTGACCCGCGGAGGCCTCCATCCAGAAGCCCAGCTGGCTGGCGGGAAGCATATAGCTGGCGCCCACACCGGCGCTCGAGCCCAGGGCCGTGTCTTTCTCGATCGCATTCCGTTCCTGGAAGGTCTGGGTACGGAAAACGTTGCTTACACCCACAGTGGCGTAGGGATCGAAGCCGCCCGAGGCAAGGGCGGTGGAAAGGAAGTGGAACTGCATGGCCAGCTGAAGCGACTTCGTATCCGCCATCACACTGCCGTTCGGCTGGGCATTGAAGGAATAGTTCGCGCTATCCGCCCCTGCGCGCATCACCCACTGGGGATGGAAGGCCCAGTCACCGCGCACGTCGATCGCAGCCGAAGAGGTAGAATACAGCTTGCCCATATTTCCCCCAAAGGAGTTCACTCCGCTGCCCAACCCGAAGGAGAAACGGTGGTTGGCGGATTCAGAAACCTCCGGAGCCTCCATGCTGCTCTCGGCAGCGGGGGCCAGAAGAATCTCCTGGTCGGTAGTTTCGGCTTGGGCCATGGACAGGAGAGGGAAGAGCAGGGATACGAGGGAGATAAGCTTCGACATATGTTTCCTTCCTTAGTGTGGGTTGCCAGAAAATTCTTGCGTGTAGGCGATGGCACGTCAATGGCCGCTTAAGACTAAATGCCTGAAACCGCATCCATTGATACAATGCATTAGACGACGCTCAATTTGTCGGCACGATTGAATTTTTATGGGCCGCCGCATAGCTTGAGGGCAGATGTATTCGACGATCAAACCCTTGCTCGTAATCCTCGCCGTGGGCGGCGCAGTCACGTATTTCGCCCTTCGGGCAAAAGTGCTCGTGGACATGCTGCGCGCGGTAACCAAACCAGGTCCCAACCGCACCACTTTTTTCTCGGCCCGGATCGGTGCAGTGATCAAAGACGTGCTTCTGCAGGTGAGCGTGCGCCGCAAGCTCGGGCCGGGGATCGCGCATACTTTCATCTTCTGGGGATTCGTGATCATCACCGTGGGAACGGTGGAAATGATGGTGAGCGGAGTGGTGCGCAGCCTTACTCTCGATCTGCTCGGCGAACGCGTGCGGCACGGCTACGACTATCTCGCCGACTTCTTGAGCCTGGGTGTGCTGCTCGGCGTGGGTTTCGGCTTCTTCCGCCGCCTGGTGCTGCGACCCAAATACCTCAGGACGGGACCCGATGCGCTCATGGTTCTGACCATCACGGGCGCCCTCATGCTTTCGCTCATCCTGATGAATCTCTTCCGCATTGGCGGAGCCCCGGATCTGCGGCCGCACTTCCCGGTATCGGGAGCCATCTTTGATCTCCTCCGCATCCAGATGATGGAGCCCACTACGGCCTTCGCAGGCACGGAAACTTTTTATTGGGCGCAC
>DATBTF010000029.1:0-4332 GCA_036559405.1 Bdellovibrionota bacterium | reverse complement strand
TGCAGAAAGACAGCGACAAGACCCGCGTGACCTCGCCGGTGGTGCAGGACATGGGCAGAGCCGATATGGGAGACGCCCGCGTGCTCGAAGACTTCATCCGCTGGGGCGTGACCACATATCCCGCCAAGCACTACTTCGTCGCTGTCTGGGACCACGGCTCAGGCTGGCGTCTCAAAAAGGCCCGCATGAATGGCGAGCTGGAGATCAACGACATCAGCTGGGACGACAATACCGGCCATTCCATCACCACCAAGCAGCTCGGTGAGGTGATGAACAACGTAGCAGCCTGGTTGGGCCGCAAGATCGATATCTACGGAAGCGACGCCTGCCTCATGGGCATGGTGGAAATCGCCGGTGAGATGAAGAATTCGGTGAGTTATTTCATCGGCTCGCAGGAAACAGAGCCGGGAGAAGGCTGGCCCTACAAGCAAATCTTCGCACCCCTCGTGGCCAACCCGCGCATGAACATCCGTGATTTCACGGTGCTGTTCGCCGATGAATACGTGAAATCCTATTCCGGCGGTAGCAACGGAACGAACGACGGCACCATGTCGGCATTCGACATGAGCAAGTACCAGCTCATCAGCAATGCCGTGACGAACCTCAGTGCGGAACTAGTCCGTTCGCCCAACGACGCCAGGAGCAAGATCTCTTATGCGGCCAAAACCGCTCAGAGCTTCGCCTACTCCGACTATGTCGACATGGGTGACTTTCTGAAGAACCTGCTCGCGCAGCAGATCCGCGACATCAACACCTCGCTGATCCTCGATGCTGGAGAGGCGTTGAAGCAGTTCGTAGTGGTGAGCCGCAACACCAGCGACTATGCGAAGTCCACGGGAGCCTCGATCTGGATCCCGCGCGACGCTTACACCATGAACCGTTACCTCACCAAGTATCAGGGGCTGGTGTTCGAGAACGAGACCCGTTGGTCGGAAGCCCTGAAAGGTTTCGTGGGAAAATCCCGTTAGACTTTAAGGTCTTACTGAGAAGAGCGTGGGCTTCCCCCACGCTCTTTTTTTGTCCCTAAAATCTATTTAATTAGCTGATTCTACTCGGTATTATTTGCGATTCATTAGTTGATGAGTTTAGTTTCAGCGTGCTATAAGTGCGCAACCCTAATCTCTTGTCTTTAGAGGACCCGACAAAATGAAGACCCTTGCCTTCGCGTGCCTAGCCTTTGCCCTGTCTACAAACGCCTTCGCCTACAACGGATCGATCTCCTTCAGTCCCGAGGAAAAAGCTGCCCACGCCCAAGGGCTTTCGGTCGTGATGGACGCCGCTGTGAAGTGCATGCAAGACGATCTTGCTCGCCACCAGATGTTCATCAAGAAATACGGGGTCTCCGCTTTCTACGGAGACAACTCCTCCTTCGCCAAAAAGAAAATCAAGAGGATCGAGAAGGGCTGGTTCTGGGAAGGCGACAGAGTGATCATCGAGATCAAGCCAACCACGACTGAGGATAGACGCAACATCCTGCGCAGCTTGAAGCTCCCGGAACAGCTTGTGCAACAACTGGTTCCCGGCCGCGCTTGCAGTCTCGAAGAATGCCCGCTGAAGCTTCAACCCACCAGCTGCATCGGCCTTGCCCTGAAATGCCTGGGCCGCGGCTTTCAAGCTGCCGGACAGGACGCTCTCTGGAGCAAAATCGACGCTTTTTCTGACGCCAACGACGCCCAAGGCGATGCCTTGCAATATGCTCTGCAAAAGCTCGGCTGGAAAATTGTGTACTGGAACCCCGACACGAGCCGCGCCGAAGAATGGGACGAGCTAGAACGCCGGACTCAGCCCGGCAACCCCAAGAACATCTGGGGCCAGCACGCCTACACCTGGAGCACCGTGCGGAAACAAGGCTACTATTATCGCATTTCCGTGGATGAGCCCACGAGCATGATCGACTTCGGCAAAAAGGTTCCGGAACGAATCCGAAATGTTCCCTTCTTCGTGGGCATCGCACATCTCGGTTACCACGTGTTCCCTGGCTCCTATGGCCAGATCATTGAAGGACATAGCACGAGGAAAATTACGGATCGCCTCACAGTGGAAACTTCGGCCTTTGCCCCTCTCACACAAGACGGCGGCCCGCATGGCGGCCCCAACGGAGCCTATAAATCCGGCATCGTTGCCGTGCCCCCGGGCTTCTACTAGGCCACATGATGCAGTCACATCGGATCATGCTTTTGGGCGCCGGCGAACTCGGCAAAGAGTTCACCATTTCCGCAAAGCGCCTGGGCTGCCACGTGGTAGCCGTGGACCGTTATAGCAACGCCCCGGCCATGCAGGTGGCGGATTCCTTCGAGGTGATTGACATGCTCGACGGAAACCAGCTCGCATCTGTGGTGGCCAAGCATGCGCCGGAAATCATCATTCCGGAAATTGAAGCCATCCGAACGGAAAAGCTCGCGGAGTTCGAGGCGCAGGGAATACGCGTGGTACCGACGGCGAAAGCCGTGCACCTCACGATGAATCGCGACGCCATTCGCGAGGCCGCCGCAAAGACTCTGAAGTTGCGTACTGCGCGCTACGCCTATGCCCACACTCTCCAGGAAATGCGTGCCTGCTGCGCCAAGATCGGATTCCCCTGCGTGATCAAGCCGGTGATGAGCTCGTCGGGAAAAGGGCAGTCGTTGGCGAAGTCCATGGGCGATGTGGAGAGCAGCTGGAACTACGCCATCGCCGGCATGCGCGGAGATACCGTGAAGGTGATCGTAGAAGAGTTCATCCGCTTCGAATCAGAGATCACTCTGCTGACCATCAAGCAGCGCAAAGGCCCGACCATTTTCGTTAATCCGATCGGCCATCGACAGGAGCGGGGCGACTACCAGGAAAGCTGGATGCCGGCGAAAATTTCTACTGCCCAGCTGAAGAAAGCCAAGCAGATGGCGAAAAAAGTCACGGACCACCTGGGTGGGGCCGGCATCTTCGGGGTGGAATTCTTTCTGACGAAAAAGGAAGTGATTTTCTCCGAGCTCTCGCCCCGTCCCCACGACACGGGCATGGTCACTCTGATCTCGCAGGACCTCTCGGAATTTGATCTACACCTTCGCGCCGTGCTGGGCCTGCCAATACCCACCATCACCTACTACGGACCAAGCGCCTCGGCCGTGATCCTTGCCGATAAAGAGAGCGAAACCTACCGCGTAGAGGGGATGGAAATAGCCCTCAAGACCAAACAGAGTGAAGTGCGGATCTTCGCAAAGCCGAACACACGGAAGTACCGCCGCATGGGTGTGGCTCTCGCCAGGGGCGGGAATGTGAAGCTGGCCCGCAAGTTAGCGCAGAAAACAGCAGACAGCGTGCGGATCGTCGGGCAGTAAGTTAGAGGCCGCCACACTCCATGTTCGCGGGAACCGCGATATGGATTTTCTTGGGCTGTCCTAGCTTCATTGCCGCCATGAGCTCCTTGAATTGAGCCAGAGTGCGTCCGCCCCCGAACTTCGAGTTGTGGGCCTTCTCCTCACGGATCGTGCTCATCATATTTCCCTTATAATCGTGGCCGGGAAAAACAAGCGTATCGTCCGGAAGGGTGAAAAGTTTCCGCGTTACGCTGTCATACATAGATTCCGGAGAACCTTCTTGAAAGTCGGTGCGGCCCGCATCGCGGATGAAGAGGGTGTCGCCGGTGAATACGCGCCCTTCGCAAAAATAGCTCGTGCACGTATTGGTGTGTCCTGGCGTGGAGATGGCCCTGATTTTGATTTTTCCCAGAGAAAGCTCGTCACCATCTTTGATCGCGATATCAGCGCAGTGCACGCCTGCAACCGCGCTCACACCTACCTTTGCCCCCGTCTTGGCGCGAAGAGTGGCGGCGGCTGTGATATGGTCCGCGTGTATGTGCGTATCCAGAACATACTTCAGCTTCAGCCCGAGTTCCCGGAGCAGATTCAGGTCCCGCTCGGCCTGTTCCTTCACAGTATCGATCAGAGCGGCTTCTTTGGTTTCGGGGTCCGCCAGCAGATAGGTGTAGGTCCAGGTCTCGTAATCAAATAATTGACGGAACAGGATTCGGTCGCTCATGCGTGCTCCTCTTGGTCTCCATTTTTTCGCAAGCTTTCCAGCGCTTGGCAAGCAAATGAAAAAAGCGAGGGAGTTTCTCCCTCGCTTTTCTGTTTCCGGAACGGATTGCTTACTTCAATGGACCTTGGCCAGGGTTACCAGGACCGCGAACCAGACGGAACGCGTAGCCATGATCAATCTGTCCTTGCATAACAGCCACACCGGGCTGTTCTCTCGTGCTTACCCAGCCACGGTGCACAGGTGCCCCGGGGAAGTAAATTTCGATGCCCGCTTCCCAAGCGGAAGTCTGGCGGCAAAGCCCCTGACCCTGCCACATGC
>DATBTF010000028.1:0-11084 GCA_036559405.1 Bdellovibrionota bacterium | reverse complement strand
AAGGCTCAATTCTCCAGCGGGAGGATGCAAAATCGTCAGCTGAGTGTCTGTTACCGAATAGTCCGCGGCCGACAAAATTTTGCCGTTCAACTTCACGGAACGCAGCTCGAGCTTCTCCCCATCCAGCCTGATGGGCTCGTTCGGGCCAGCCGCGTTCTTCTTCAGCAATGTTTTCGTGGTGACGTCGGTGAACTCGTCCCCCAAATCGAAGGCCAGATCTACGGTGCTCACGAGATAGGCCGGAGGCTGGTAATCCTGGAGGCGGATGGTCTGGGGACTGGGGTTTTTCATAGGGAGATCCTCGTCGGATCACTCTACCCTATTTTGGTCTTTGGAGGAGACTTTCTACTGCAGAGTATACTTATAGCCACGGTGAAAAACCGTGACGCGCCCAACGAAACGGATCGTTCCGTCACGGACCACGATTCCCTGCCCGTCGGCACAGGCGTAGATCGGGTTTTTAGAGCGCTTGGAGTGGTCGAGAAGCTCGGAATCCGTGCGCCGCCCCGGACGATAGTGAGGGGAAAACTCGAAAGGCACGAGCCCCAGGGCGCTCAGATCGGTAACTCCTGCCTCGTTTTCGTCGGAATCGAGGGATGGCACCTGCGCGGTCATGACGTTGGGGGTAAGCAGGATGCTGCCCGCCGAAAGGCCCATCAGAATGCCGCCCTCGTTCACATACGATTTCAGCTTCGCGAGCAATTTCCTGGCGCGTAAGTGAGCAAGCAGATCGAAAGTATTCCCGCCGCCTAGGAAAATCCCGTCGCTGGAAAGCAGCTTTTTCTCTTCGCTCACACTCAAGGGACGGTCCACGGGAATGCAGTGGAAATTTTTAATGCCGGCGGCAGCAAGGTTGCGCTGGCAGTCACGGAAGTCAGGATCGGCATCTTCGGAAGAGACTGGGACGAAGGTGACGGTGGGGTTCTTTTGGCGGCTCAGGAGGTCTTGCACCTCGACGGCCAGGGCTTGGTTTTCCCGGCCGAATCCCCCACTGTAGAGCACCAATTTCATCGCTCGGGAGAATGCCATAAGGCCCACGGCAACGCAATATGTCAAAAGTGGCTATGCGTGCCTAGTACTCGACCACATGTACAGCCGAATGCTGGAGCTCTGTACGCCGCTTATCGTAGCGCTCAATCATTAAGGGCGAACTCCAGCCCGCCATCTGCTGCACACTCCTATGGCTTGCAGCGTGGTCGAGGGCATTGGAAATGCAGGTGGCCCGGCAGGAGTGCGGGCTGACCTTTCTTTCGACCCCTGCCAATCGCGCATACTTCTTGACGACATAGTAGACGGAGACCCCGTCTATGGGCCGGTTCTTGGTCTTGGTCACGTTATTGCGCACGGGAGAAAATAAGTACTCCTCCCCACCCGCAACCAGCCCTTTCCTTTCCAGGTACTTCTCTAAAACAGACTGCGTTTTCGGAGGCAGGGGTAAAATCCGCTCTTTATCGCCCTTCCCGGGCACTCTCAAAGTCATCACGCTATGCTCGCCCATCCGGGCCCAGCCGATATGCTTGGCCCTCAGGGCCACCAGCTCACCTCGTCTCAGACCCAGATAGAACAGCAGATGCAGGATCACCGAATGCATCAGGCCCGATTCAGACTTTCTATTGGGCAGCTCCAGCATCAGGGCCACCTCGCGGTCGTTAAAGGCCTGGGTGGGGCTCTCTGTCTTTGCCCGAAAGTTCTTGATCCAGGGCGAGGGATTCTCACGGATCTTGCCCCGGCTTTGCAGCCACGAAAGAAAGGCTCGAACGGTAGCGAACTTCCGGTTGGCCGAGACCCTCGTCAGCCCGGCCCCGCCCTCAAAATCCGGGCGAACGAGCCATTCGCGGAAGGCCAAAAGGGCGTCGAAGGAGTCCCCCGCCTGCTTTTCCGACCTCAAGTATTGAATGAACTGACGCAGATCACCCTCATAGGCCCTTTTTGTATGGGCTGAGCGCTGGGTCTGCACGAACCTCTGGGCCTCTTGAAGAATTTCCCCCCTTAGCCAGTCCTGCGGAGGCGTTACCGGAGCCCCTCCCCCTATCTCCGAAGGCTCGTCCAGTACTGAAAGTGTTTCTTTAACTATGGGAATGGGCCGAGATCGGCGAGGTCTGAGAATCGCCCAAACCTTGGCTAGGTGACCCTTCCATCGTCGGAAAAGATGCAAAATGCCCATCTATATTTACGATAACTAAAATTATCGCATATGTGAAGGAGGCTTCTCAGTTCTTACCAGGTATGGATCGGCAGTAGAGGCGGTCGTAGGTCTTGAGCCGACGCTGCTCCTCCCACAAGGACTTCGGGGAGGCCTCAGCCGGCTTGCGATCACTCTCCGACTGCGCGGCGATCAGCCGGTACTTGCGACGGTTGTTGGCGCAGGCCGCCTTCCGAGTCATCGCATACTCCTCTTCCAGGGCCACCGGATAGGGCTTGCTGGCATAGCTCGAAGTGAAGATGCTGCCGTCGCCATGGATCTCGGGTATGGCTTTCCGCAAAGACTTGCTCAACTGCCCCAGCCAAGACCCCACCGCATAGTAGTCAAGGCGGGCTTCCTCTTGCTGGAAGGCATTGCCTTGACCGCGGTAGCGCTCGCAGAGGCGATGGGGGGGAAAGTTTTTGTACTTCCGCTCGAGAGACCAGGCCAAGCGGCACTCGACCTTCATCGCCGCCAGCTCTCCCCCTTCTCCTTCGATCCCATTGCGCACGAACTGGCTCAGCTCGAAACCCGGGCGGTAGGGGTCCAGCATTCCCTTTTCCGTGTAGTGCACGAGCTCGTGAGCGAGGTCGACCACGGCATCGGCCAGCCGCAGCTGTTTGTTGATTGTGACGTCGTGGCGCAGCTCAATCCGCTCTTTACCGTCGAGAAGGGAGTAGGTGCGGGAGAACGTGCTCTCGGTGAAGGAGGCGGCTCCGAACTTCACGCGGTCAGCGAAGCGGGGGTCCTTCCTCTGCGCCTTTTCGAGCACCGCGCGGCCCTCGGGCACCGTCTGCAGGATGGCCATCAGCTGGGTGAGGTTCTGCCAGGGCCGATCCCAGACGCCCGACTGAGCGAGCGCCGGGGGTGGTGGCAAAAAGGCTAGAAAAAGAAGGGAAATGAGCCCCATTCCCGCCTATCGGCAGGGGCTGGTCGCATGTTGAAAACTTCGTCAGGGCTGCCCTGGAACCGGCCCGTCAGGGCCATGGTTTCTCCCACGCCGAAGGCTGTTATTTCAGCTATTTACCGAATTTAGTCTCCTACCCACCCCCCCTGTCTCCTCTGGCATATGGATTGCTCTTTCGGGGCAACCCCTGCCCCTGTGCCCCAGGGAAAGGTGTTCAGGCTGGAGAAGCGATGCTGAAGTTGAGATCGGTGGCAAAATTTACCCTGGCGGAAGGCTTGGCCTTCGCGCTCACTTTGGCGCTTGCCCCTCAGGCTTTCGGTCTCATCCCTTCCCTCAAAAGCGCGGCCCACCGCCAAACCACCCAGCCCGCTGCTCTCCTGAAGAACTGGGGTCTTGAGAACAACGAGCACTCTTCGATCAACGCGCGCAAAGCCTGGCGCATCTCCAAAGGCAGCAAACGGGTGATCGTGGCGGTGATCGACACCGGCATCGACTCCACCCACCCCGATCTGCGCGACAACATCTGCCGCTCGAAAAGCGGTGAGTACGGTTTCGACTTCGTGGCCAATCGCAAGAATCCTCACGACCCTCATGGGCACGGCTCGCACGTAGCCGGAATCATCGGCGCCAGCGCCCGCAACAATGCCGGCGCCTCCGGCGTGGCTCCCAATATCTGCATCATGGCCGTGCGCTACTATTCCGACAAAGCGTCGGGCGCGCAGAACCTCGCTAATACCGTGCGCGCGATCAACTATGCCGTTGACCATGGCGCGAACGTGATCAACTACTCCGGAGGCGGAGCCGAGTTCAGCGCCGCCGAGATGAAAGCCATTCAGCGTGCCGAAGCCAAGGGAGTGGTATTCGTGGCCGCCGCCGGCAACGAATACCAGGACACGGACCAGGGCGGAAACGCCTACTACCCCGCCGCTTACGGGCTTTCGAACATCATCGCGGTGGCCGCGACCAACAACAAAAACCTGCTTCTGCCCAGCTCAAACTGGGGCGCCAAGCACGTGCACGTGGCTGCTCCCGGCGAGAACATCTTCTCCACCCTGAACGGTGGCCGCTACGGCTACCTTACGGGCACCAGCCAGGCTACGGCTTTCGTCTCCGGCCTGGCCGCACTCATCCTCAGCGAAATCCCCGGTCTGAAGCCCTTTGAAGTGCGCGACATCATCATGAAGACCGTGGACCGCATGGACTCCCTGCATGGCAAGTTAGTTTCCGGCGGCCGCATCAACGCCTACTCCGCCCTGCGCATGACGATCGCCCGGCGCGAAGGCCGCAACAGCCGCACGCTCGCGCTCCTGGACCGCCAGGATAACGAAGCTGCTCATCTGATGGTCGGCAACCAGGATTCTTCCAGTGCCTCCGCTGTGAAAAAGACGATTCAAGCCATCCGCGCCCGCGGCATGGCGATCCGGTAGACGCGCGATCCCTCAAGGTCCCTTCCCAAACGAAGGAGCCCGGACGGCTGTTCCTTAGGGGGATTCGCGCGAAGATTCTTAAGGCTGAAAGTGCAGCAGCTTTGCCAGTAGGAAAAGACCGATGGCCACCCAGCCGGCCTTGATCAGATTCGTTTGAAACGGGAGAAGCGAAAGCCATTCCGGCAGGCCAAGCCCGTAGCCCACCCGCTGGCTTTCCAAGCGCACCAGGGAGATCTGCTCGATCCGGCCCAGCATGAGGTCCGCCACGTCCGCCTGCCAGCGCGAATCGTCGGCCAGGGCCATCACCGAGCGGTGCTCGCGGTAGCGTTCCGAGGCGCGTTCGATCTCCTGCGAGGCCATGGCCTGGCAGATATAAGCCATGTGGTAGACGGGGTCATGAAAGCGCTGCACGAGCGCGGCCCAGAGCTGCCACTCCACTTGGTAGCGCATCTGCACCTCTTCGACCGCGTGCCCGTCGGGCGTATTGCGGAAGGGCGTAAGCGGATCCTGGGATTTTTCCACCTCGACAAGGCGTGGAAGCACGCGTTTGGCGACGATCTCCTGCGAGAGCTGGCTCAGCTGACTGTCGGTGAGAAAGGCGACGTTGCCGCAAACCTGGCAGGCGCCACTGCGCTGACCCTGCGCGATAAGATAGCGGTGCCCGCAATCCGCGCATGTAATTTCTTTGCGTCCGTCGGTAGGCTGGATACCATGTGGTTCCATGAGAGCAAGGATACCACATAAAGCCACGGCTTGGGCAATCCTGGCAGGAATCTCTTACGTATTATGTTTTCCTCGCTTCGATCTGCCCGCCCTCTCACTTCTCTTCTTCCCCAGCCTGCTCTTTTGCGTGTACTCGCTCAAAAACCGCCGGCAGGCCGTCCGCCTGGGCTTCCTCCTTTCCAGCATGGTGGCCTGGGGTGGGTTTCACTGGATCATTTATGTTGCCCAGAACTTCGGTGGTATGCCGCTGCCCCTGGCGATCGGCCTGCTGCTGCTGTTCTGCCTGGTGGCCGCGCCCCAGATGCTGGCCTTTCTGGTGCTGGGAGAAAGGCTGCGCTTCCGCGTAGAGCGCTTCCCGCTTTGGCTTCGCCCGTTTTTCTGGTCGTCTCTTTACGTGGCGCTCGAGTATCTGGCCCATTTCATCAAAATCTTCCCGGAAAACCTGGGCAATACCCTCATCGGCTTTCTTTCCCTGGCTCAGGCGGCAAGCCTGGGCGGTGCGCCCCTGCTCAGCTTTCTTCCGGTATTCCTCGGAGCCTCGCTTTTCTATCTCCGCCATGTGGGCAAGCGAGCCTGGCCTTCGGTGGGTGCTGGAATCGCTTTGATCATTGGCCTTCTCTTCTGGGGAACGCACGAACGAAGTGTGATTGAAGCCCGCCCTTCCCAAGTTTTGCGCATCGGCCTGATCCAGCACAATCTGGACGACGCCGAGAAGGCCTTCGCGAAAACCAGCGCGCGCGACGTGGTGAGCATCATCGTGAACCGTCTGCTCGACAAGACCACGGAGATAGCGGCGGAGAAGCCGGACCTCGTCGTGTGGCCGGAAACGGCTTACCCCATGACTTATCCCATTTCAGGCATCATCGGGCGCGGCGGGAGTTTTGCTTATGGATATGCGAATCTAGTAAGGCAGACCATAAAACAGATCAAGGTGCCGCTGCTCTTTGGCGGCTATCTGAGCGAGATGAAGAAAGACTACAATGCCGGCATCCTGCTGGGCGCCGATGGGCGCGTGCTCGACGCCTACAAAAAGCAGGTGCTACTCGTCTTCGGCGAGTACTTCCCGCTGGACAACTGGTTCCCCTCGCTCAAACAAATCAACCCGCAGATGGGAGATTTCGGCCGCGGCCCCGGGCCTGTGCCGATCGAGCTTCCATTGGCCGGCGGCAAAAGCGTGATCGGCCTTGGCGTGAACATCTGCTACGAGGCGATCCTTCCCGAATACATGCGCGGCTATGTGAAGGCCGGCGCTCGCCTTTTCGTCAACCTCACCAAGGATTCCTGGTTCGGCGATACCTTCGAGCCCTGGCAGCACTTCCAGCTCTCTCTCCTTCGTTCGATCGAACACCGCATCCCCATGGTGCGTGCGACGAACACCGGGCTTTCCGGGCTGGTACTTCCCACGGGTGAGACGAAAATCCTGAGTCTTCCCTTCCAAGAGGCTTATGAAGTGATTAATGTGCCCGTTCCGGTCCAGGATCCGGGCCTGTCCCCCACCCTCTACACCCGCTTCGGCGAATGGTTCGCGCAGCTGCTGCTGCTGCTTTCGTGCGGGATGGGATTTTTCATCTATAAAAAGCGCTAGGCGCCTTTGCGCTGCTTCTGCTTCACTGGCACCGCTGACTCATGGGGAATCGCCACGTAGGCTTGTCGCCCGGTGAGAGATTCGTTGAGCCTGCCCGTGCGCAGCTGGTAGAGCTTGGCCGGGAACCCGCCCGTAGGACAGTGAGCGAACATCAGGCTGTAGAGCTTTCCGTCTTTGTCGACGGCATGGCGGATCCAGGAGCCCGTAATTTTATTCTGAAGGCGCTGCAGAAGCGTGGGCTTCCTTACGGTCACTTCAAGCGGGCGATAGGACGGATTGTGCATCAGAATGCGCACGGCATGCAGCGAAGATCGCGCGCGATAGGCTGCCAGGCGGAAGCCGTTGCGGCACCCTAAAGCCACCGGAGGAAGGAGCATGCCGGAATACACCACGAAGGACAGGAGAAAGTGCCAGACATTCCCCCGCGAGGTGGAGAACACGGTGATCGAGCTCACGAAAAGGTTGCCCAGAATGGCAAAGAAAAACAGCATGCCTCCGTGCCCGCGGCGGTACTGCCGGTCGGGGAAAAACACTGTATGCCGAATCGGCTCGGGGATTTTCGGCACGGATCCCAAGCCCGGCGCCAGCGCCACGGGAATGCTTTTTGCGTTCCGTACTCCGAAATTGCGCGAGGTGACGGCGGCGATGGCGTTGAAACCCACCAGCCCGAAGAAGAATGCCAGTACGCGGGCGAGGTCTTCCTCGAAGTCCACTCTGGCCTTCATCACCTTCTCCTCGTCTGGAGGCAGCAGCGGGCGGGGCGGAGACTCAGTCGTCATCCGGCGCATCGCATGGCTCACCGGTAACGGCGAACTCTCCGCGAGCACCTGCTCCGCCTTTTGAACGTCGTGGGCGCGATAGGAAAGAAAGTAACTCAGCTGGCTGCTGGAATGTTCGCTTGCGAGCAGGGCCACGCAGCAAAGCGCCAGCCGCAGGGCCCGCTCCGGGAACGCCTCGCGGCCAGGGTTGGGCACGCGGAAATAGAGAAAGGTTCCGAGCCCCACGAGCACGAGCTCCATGAACGGGAAGAAAGATTCGAGTCCGGCCGCCTCACGCCCCAGAACGCAGTACAGCCACAGGAGCCCGTCGAATGTGCAGCTGAGCCCTCCGGCCATCAGCCAGAATTGCCAGTGGGAGAGGCGCGTGGATTCGCGCAGGCTCTTTGAAAAAATCGAAATCACGCAAACCGCCGATGCCACGAGCAATCCGCAACGCAGAATTTCGAGAGCGCAGAGCGGGAGGTTCAGCAAAAAGAGCGCGATGCCCGTGCCGGTGATCACCTTCGCCCAGAGGCGGCGTCCCGGGCGGGTGGCCTTCCAGGCTTCGGCGAAGGAACTGTCCCGGCAGATCCACCTGAGAAAAACGACGAAATATCCCACGAGCAAAAGCAGGATGGCGCCGGGCAAGCCGAGGCCGCTTACCGCGGCCGCGATCGTCCAGAAGGTATCCCAGATATTTCCCGCTTCGGTATTCACCCCAAAACCCCTCTCTACCTCATCGACCTGGGCGGATTCCCTCTGGAGGGGAATTGCGGCTTTGGCAGTGTACAAAAACTAGACACATGTACAACGTCCAGCGATTAAACAGTCATAATTTATGCAAGGGTTCCGCGCGATTAGACAGGAATTCCGGGCGTTTCCGCCCCTGTACGCCGCTGGCATTGATCTTGAGATAGAGCAATCAGACGGCCGCGAGCGATTCTCCTGCTCTCTCTCTCGCTCACGCACCTGCTCTCCCGCGGCTGTCGCCTATTTTTCCATGAGGTGTTTTGTGCGTAAGCTTTATGCTTGGATCGGACTGTTCTCTCTTCTCGCGCTCACCGGATGCGGCAACGCTAACGACGGCAAGGATTTCAAGCCATACTCGGCGAAGCCCGCCGCCGGCGCCGCGCAGCCCGTGACCACGGCCACCGCGGACTTGGTGAAGTTGCTCTACTGCGCCAACGTACAGCTCACGACCTCGAATCAATACTTCAACCAGTACTTTTCAGGCTCCACCCTCTGCGCGACCGAGGGCAATATTCCCAACACCAAGGGCAACGTAGTACGCCTCAAGGTGGGCGCATACTTCCCGGTCGGCGCCAGCCTCTGCGCCATCCCGTTCGCGGGCCCGACGCCCTTCCCGGAAACCTGCTTCAGCGCCGCCTCCGGCCAGACCGATATCGGCCTGCACACGAGCAGCTACACCAACGTGGTGTTCCTGCAGTCGAGCGACCTGCAAGCTTACTGGGACTACGTGAAGAAAGGTGCGTCTTACGCTCCTCCTCGCGTGATCTTTAACTTCTAATAAGCTCTAAATTTGCCTCTCCTTCCCATTTGGTCTATAAAATGAAGAAGAGGACCATATATGTTCGGTTTTTCCGGTGAGCATCTTCTCGTACTGCTTGTGATACTGCTGATCTTCGGGCCCAAGCGCCTGCCGGACCTCGGCCACAGCATCGGCCGCACACTCAAGAATTTCAAAGACGCGATGAACGGGAACGCCCTGGACTCCAAGCCGCCCAGCGAGCAGATCACCAACCAGCAGAGCAAACCCGCCAAGACGGAAAACGCCGAAAAAGAGAACGAGCGCGTTTAGTGTAAGAAGCTCCCCTTGCCCGCCACGCCTTCTCTGAGAAGCCCGCGTCGATAGCGCTGCACTAGCGCAGGATCTTTGGTCGGGAAGCTATAGATCACCCGCCAGCTCTCCTGTCCTTGGGATGAGTCGAAGGTGCAGATCACCACGTAGTGCAGGCTCTCCTCGTGCTGGGAGATCAACGTCAGGAGAGGGTTGTCGCCCTCGTCCTGAAGCTCCCAAACCTCGTCGGGGTTTTCGATGGTCTGGTCCACGAGGTGCTGGTACTCCTCGAATTCTTTATGGGGGATGTCGCTCTTCTCGCGGTGCCGGAGCATCTCCTCTTCGATGGCATTTCCCTGGCGGGCCAGGAAGTCCTCGGCCAATACCGGACTAACTTCCGGTTCCGTGACCTCTTCCGTCTCTTCGCTTCTTTCTACCTTCTCGCCCCGGCGGAACTCTTCGGCCATCTTCTTGTCGCGGGTTGGGAAGCTCAGGAGGATATCCGTGGGCTCTTCCTCCAGACAGAAGCAGGCAACTATATAGGTGAACTTGCCGCCTTCATTGGTGAAGTTGGCCAGAAAATAAGTGATCGTCTCCCCGAACTCTGTGGCGTCAACCCAGATTTCGTCGGGATGGGACAGGCAAAGGGGGGCGTAGCTCTCGAAGTCCGGAAAATCCGCCTCGGAGATGTCGTGAGGATCGCGTACCTCCATCATCTGCTTGCGGTAATGCTCGGCCATGGGGTCGTAATAAGTGCGGATACACTTCTCGGAGCAAAAGTAACGGTTGGCACTTTCCTCGACGTACACGATCTTCTCGTCGGGGTTCAACGCCCTCCGGCACCCTTGGCAAAAATCGCTGTATTTAAAGCGCTTTTTACTCACAAAAAAGTAAACCCCCTCAACGTAAGTGTACCATGCCATGCTTGCGGATTCTCGCCTTTATTCTATACACTTAAGGTATGGGGCGGGAGCCAGGGATTGGCTTCTGGGAACGCAATGGAGGCGGTCTGTGATCTACGTCAATCAAGACCAACTGGACCAGGTAAAGTACATCCTTAAGCAATCGGCTCAAGGTAATCATCTTTTGTTTGATGAGGCTACCCTGCGCCGGGTGGCTCCGCGGATCGGGCAGAGCGAGGCCCGTAATGAACGGATCGAGAAAGCCGAGCACCTGCTCGAACAGATGATCCTCCGGCCGAGCATCGGCGCCAAACGCGCCTTCCTCGCGGAACTCGACCCCGAAACCTACGACGAAGTGGCCAGAGTGTTCTTCAATATCGTGCAGAATACCGCCCAGGAGAACCAGGGTTTCAGCCACTAGGGTCAGGAGGACTCATGGATGTGGATAAGTCGAACGAATCAGCTCGCAACATCAACCAGAAGAAGCGCGAGATGGAAATCGAGGAGCAGCGCCAGCAGCTCGAGATGAATCGCGTTCAGCGGGAGCGCAAAAAGAACATCGAAGCCGAGCGCGAAAAGGGCGAGAAAGAGGTCGTGGAGATCTCCAAGGCCGCCAACAACCAGATGGACCAGCTGAAGAAGCTGAATTCGGAACGGGTGCAGGCGCTGAATGTCAGCCAACAGAAGAACTACGAAGATCTGGCCGGCAAGACGGCGGAAGACCTCAAGCGCCTACAGGGCGAAAGCGTAAAGGTGATCAACGATCATAAAGCCGGCACCATGGAAAAGATCCGCAATGTGA
>DATBTF010000027.1:0-15963 GCA_036559405.1 Bdellovibrionota bacterium | reverse complement strand
AGCCCCTGCGCGCCTCTACTGAGGAAAACAGAAGGAACCGGCAGTTCATCCTGAACGGCGTGTCTCAAGCCTGCAAGACAAACACTATCGCCTATATCAGCACGTCGTTGCATCTGGCGGAGGATATGCTGGATTTCGCTCCTTCGACGACTCCCAACACGATCGAAGACCTGGGCCTGGATCCCAGCGAGCTGGATAATGACGATAGCGACCTAGTGGCTCCGAATTCGAATTTTTCTGAGCTGATTCCCGATCTCAAATTCCATCCCGATGCCGACGATGGAACAGGTGAGACCGGGACCTAAGCGGCGCTATCTTCTATAGATCGGAAACTTCCCGCAAAGTGCGCCCACTTCGCGGCTGATTTTTTCGACAAACGCGGAAGGCAGCGCCCGGCTTTCGCCGGTCTGGGCCTTCAGTGTGTCACAGACATCCGCGATCCAGCCTGCGATCTGTTTCATTTCCGCAGTGCCGAGCCCCCGGCTTGTCACGGCGGGCGAACCCACTCTAATTCCACTGGTCACGAAGGGCGAGCGGGTCTCGAAGGGAATGGTGTTCTTATTCACGGTGATGTGAACCTGGTCGAGGGCGGCTTCCACTTCTTTGCCTGTCAGTCCAGCGGCGCCCACGTCTATCAGCATCAGGTGGTTGTCTGTGCCACCGCTTACGATGCGCAGCTTTTTTGCCATCAGCCCTTCACAAAGCGCCTTGGCGTTTTCCACTACGCGTTTTTGATAGGAAACAAAGTCAGGCTGTAGCGCTTCTCCGAAGGAAACGGCCTTGGCCGCGATCACGTGCATGAGCGGGCCGCCCTGCATGCCGGGGAATACGGCGCTGTTGATCTGCTTGGCAAATTCCGGCCTGCACAAGATCACGCCCCCTCGCGGGCCGCGCAGGGTCTTGTGTGTCGTCGAGGTCACGAAGTGAGCGTGGGGAATGGGCGAGGGGTGCAATCCTGCCGCCACGAGGCCGGCGATATGGGCCATATCGACGAGCAGGTAGGCACCGCACTCTTCGGCGATCTTGCCCAGGCGGGCGAAGTCAATCGTACGCGGATACGCGGAGGCGCCGGCGATGATCATCTTCGGCTTCACTTCGAGAGCGCGAGCGCGCACTTTGTCATAGTCCAGTCGCTCACTGTCTTTCTCGACTGTATAGTGCTGCGCCTGGAAGAGCTTCCCTGAGAAGTTCACGGGCGAGCCGTGAGTTAGGTGCCCACCATGAGACAAATCCATCCCCAAAATCGAATCCCCCGGCTTCAGCACCGAAAGAAACACCGCCATATTCGCCTGCGCACCGGAATGCGGCTGCACATTGGCATGGTAGGGGGTGGCTGAGGAATCATCGCATTTGAAGATCTGGCGCAGCCGTTGGATGGCGAGGTTCTCAGCCACGTCCACGAACTGGCAGCCACCGTAGTAGCGCTTGCCCGGATAGCCTTCGGCGTATTTGTTGGTGAGCACCGAGCCCTGCGCCGCCATCACGGCGGCGGACACGTAGTTTTCAGACGCGATCAGCTCGAGCCCCGTTTCCTGACGCTCCAATTCTTTGGCTACGGCGGCAGAAAGCTCGGGATCTGACTGCAGGCTGGCGGGTACTTCGTATTGAAAGCCCTTCATTTTTGTTTCTCCAAGTTCATAATCTTATCGACGCGTTTCTGATGGCGGGTTTCAAACTTTGCATTCAGCCAGGCGCGCACCATGGCTGCGGCGTGGGTGGTGCCTGTAACGCGCTCTCCGAGGCAAAGCACGTTCGCGAGATTGTGTTCTCCGCTCATCTGTGCGGTGAAAATGCTCTCCACATGGGCCGCCCGGATCCCGCTCAGTTTGTTGGCGGCAATGCTCATCCCGACACCTGTGCCGCAGACAAGCACCGCCCGTTCGCATTTACCGTCCAAGACGGCCCTGCAGGCTTTTGCGGCGAAGTCGGGATAGTCCACGCTTTCGCCGTTCTGGGTGCCGAAGTCGGTGAAGTTCACTTCCTTCAGCTCATCGATGAGGTATTTTTTCAGAGAAAGGCCGGCATGATCGCAGGCGATCGCCCACTGGGGTTTGCTCATAGAACCTCCGCCCACAAGTTAGCACAGGCAAAGATCCATGCCAGCAACGGGTGCTAATATTCCCTAACGGAGGAGCTTAGACTTTTTTGAAAATAACCGTGGCGTTTGTTCCGCCGAAGCCGAAGCTGTTGCTCATCGCGGCTTCCATCACCTTACGGCTGGCGTTATGCGCGCTATAGTTCAGGCGGCAGTTCTCGCTCGGATTGTCGAGGTTGATGGTCGGGGGGATGTCGCCCGTGGTCAAGGCCATCAAGGTGATCGCGGCCTCCACGGCACCCGATCCACCGAGCAGGTGGCCGGTCATGCTCTTTGTGGAGCTCATGATCAGGTTCTTGCTGTGGGCGCCGAACACCCGTTCCGCCGCCATTGACTCATTTTCATCTCCGGCCGGAGTGGAGGTGCCGTGGGCGTTGATATAGCCCACCTTCGCGGGATCGATGCCACCATGTTTGAGGGCAAGGGTCATGCAGCGTCCCGCGCCCTCGCCTTCGGGGGCGGGGGAGGTCATGTGGAAGGCATCGGCCGTAGCGGCATAACCAGCCAGCTCGGCATAGATGCGAGCGCCCCGCTTTTTGGCGTGCTCATATTCTTCGAGGACCAGTGCTCCGCCGCCTTCACCCATCACGAAGCCATCGCGGTCTTTGTCGAAAGGGCGGGAGGCTTTGGTGGGGGCATCATTGCGGGTGGAAAGCGCTTTCATGGCCGCGAATCCGCCCACTCCGCAGGGGCAAACCACGGATTCCGAGCCACCCGCCATCATGATATCGGCGTCACCACGGGAAATCATCAAGGCGGCTTCGCCGATGCTGTGTGCGCTCGTGGCGCAGGCGGTTACGGGGGAAATGTTCGCGCCCTTGGCGTTCAGCATGATCGATACGTGGCCCGCCGTCATATTGGGGATCACGGACGGGATAAAGAAGGGAGAGATGCGCTTAGGGCCTTTCTCTACGATGGTATGCACCATCGCTTCGATTTCGGGCAGCCCGCCCATTCCGGCGCTCATCAAAACACCGAAACGCTCAGGGTCGATTTTGTTGTCCTCGGCCCGGCCTTTCAAGCCGGCATCTTCCCAGGCTTGCATGGCGGCCACGATCCCGAGGTGTAGGAAGCGGCCCATTTTGCGTTGCTCTTTGGGATTGATATAGGCGTCGGCCGAGAAGCCTTTCACCTCGCAGGCGAAGGTAACGGTATAGTCTTTCGTGTCGAATTGGGTAATGGGACCGGCGCCACTCTGTCCGGCCAAGAGGGCTTTCCAGGTGTCGCTCATGTTGAGACCGAGCGGGGAAATGACTCCCATGCCGGTGACTACGACTCTTCTTTTTTGATTCGGCCAGTTCGCGAGACTCATTCGAGTAGCCTCGTTGACCTAAGGGTTAGGCGCCCTTTTTGGTCTTAATGTAGTTGATTACGTCGCCGACAGATTTCATTTTCTCGGCGTCTTCGTCGGGAATGTCGAGTTCGAACTCTTCTTCCATGGTCATTACCAGCTCTACGATATCGAGGCTGTCCGCGCCCAAATCATCGATGAAAGAAGCCGTCTCGGTCACTTTGTCTGCTTCCACAGCGAGCTGATCACAGATGATATTTTTTACGCGTTCTTGAATGTTCATGGCCTCTCTCTTTCGTAGTTGATCTCGGATTTATACAGAAACTATTAACGATTTTCACCTTTTTTTAGATACCAGACTAAATTGCTATGATTGCTCGGGATTTCTACTTCTAGACGTACATGCCCCCATTCACGGCGAGTACCTGTCCGGTTACGTAAGCGCTCGACGGGGAACAGAGGAAAAGCACAGCGTCGGCAATTTCACGGCCGGTGCCCATTCTCCCCATGGGAATGCCGCGAAGCATTTCATCCTTGGCAGTGGCGGGAAGCTCCGACGTCATCTCGGTATCGATGAAGCCGGGTGCTACTGCATTTACGCGGATTGCCCGGAGGGCGAGTTCCTTGGCCAAGGTTTTGGTGAGGCCGATGATGCCGGCTTTGCTGGCGGAATAGGCGGCCTGGCCGGGATTGCCCATCTGGCCGACCACCGAAGTCACGTTCACGATCACGCCATCGCGGGCCTTCATCATCGGGCGTGTCACTGCCCTGGAGCAGAACGCCACTCCCTTGAGGTTGGTGTTCAGGGTGTCATCCCAGTCTTCGTCTTTCATCCGCATGAAGAGGGAATCTTTGGCGATGCCCGCATTGTTCACAAGGATATGGATCGCGCCTTTTTGCTTGATCAGCTCGTCCACTGCCTGATCAACGGCCGCGGAGTCGGAAACCGAGAACGGCTTAACGATTCCTTCGCCTCCCTTGGACTGGATTTCCTTCAGCACGGCTTCCGCCTTTTCCACGCCACGCGAGGTGCAATTTAGAGCTACGAATGCCCCCTCTTCCGCGAGCCGAAGGGCGATTTCCCGGCCGATCCCGCGCGAGGCGCCGGTCACAAGAGCGATTTTACCTTTCAGGGCTGCCATATAAACTCCTTTAGTTTTCTAAGCTACCAGCGCACGAGGGCCCCGGCCCACACGAGTCCGCCGCCGAAGGTGGTCATGAGCACGAGGTCACCTTTCTTGATCTTTCCGGCGTCGACGTATTCGTCGAAGCAGGTGGGCACAGTTGCCGCGGAGGTGTTCCCGTATTTGTCCACGTTGATGGCCACCTTTTCCGAGGGAAAGCCGAGCTTTTTCCCGATGGTGTCAATGATGCGGATGTTGGCCTGGTGGGGCACGAACCAGTCGATATCGTTCACGGTGAGTTTGTGGCGCTCCATGATGGATTCGCAAACCGAGACCATGTCACGAACGGCGTGCTTGTAGATTTCCTGCCCGTTCATGTGGATGAACTGCAGGTTTTTGTCCACCACCTCCTGGTTCGTGGGGCAGCGGCTGCCACCGCCGGGCACGTCGAGGATGTCGCCGTAACGGCCGTCGGCGTGTACCTCGATGTCGAGGATCTCGCCGGGATCACCGGGCTTGCAGGGCTGGATCAGTGAAGCGCCGGCACCGTCTCCGAAGAGAACGCAGGTGCCGCGGTCTTTCCAGTTGAGGAAGCGGGTGAGTGCTTCCGTTCCGATAACGAGAACGTTTTTATAAGATCCCTTGGTCACGAGGGCGTCGGCCACTTGCACGCCGGCCATCCAGCTGGCGCAGGCGGCGGCGATGTCGAAAGCTGCACCGGAAGGTGGGGCGCCGATCTTTGCCTGCACTACGGATGCCAGGTTGGGCATGATGCGGTCGGGGCTGGTGGTGCAGGCTATGATGAGATCTACTTCGCTCGGATCCACTTTCGCTTTTTTCAAAGCTGCCAAGGCGGCGCCAGCGGCGATGTCGCTATTGTTTTCGCCGTCTCTGAGCTTGCGGCGTTCCTTGATTCCCGTGCGCTCACTGATCCACTGGTCAGAGGTATCCACGAGTTTTTCGATGTCGCGGTTGGTGACCACCTGCTCAGGAAAGCACGATCCAAGCGCGGCAATGCGGGAGCGTTTCTGGGAACTGGACATGCGGATCTTCTCCTAATCCTTATAGGGCAAAATAGTTAGGGCCAGGTTTTAACATGGTCTTGAGGAGAAGGGGAAGGGGTTCCAGCTCGGGCAAGTGCCAGAAACCTCAGCTGATTTTCCGGAAAGCCCGGTGCTGTCGGGCTCGCCCTGGTTCTTGAGGGCGCAAGAATACAAACGCCCCATTTTTAGGGGCGCGCTAAAAACGATCCTGCGAGAGACTGATTAAGCCTCGGCGCTAGCGCGCTCGGCTACGATCTGCTTGCCGTTGTACTGGCCGCACTCACCGCAAACGCGGTGGGAAAGGGCGGGGGCATTGCAATTCGGACACTTCACCGTGTTGACGGGATGAAGCCGGTAGGCGCTGGAGAATCTGCGGAGGTCGCGACGGGCGCGGGTCTGTCTTTTCTTCGGTACTGCCATAGTGGCGAGACATTAGTGCAAGAGAAGTGGAATTGCTAGTGCTTTTGAGGGCTTCAGTGGGATTCCCACTCTCCTTCCGGAGGCAGGCGGAAAACCGATAAAAATCTAAAACAATTGAAATCAAAAAGGATTCTTTCGTGGGCACGCAGCCTCTTTTCTTGCCCTTAAGACGGCCTTTGGTACAATTATAGGTGGGGGCGGAGGTTTCACAGGGAGGTCCTCTTGTCAGTAACGTCTTTTTTCGTGTCCCGATCGGGCAAGAAGCCCGAAGGACCAATCAGTGCTTCAGACTTAAAACGCAAACTCAAATCGGGTGAGGTTTCTTACACGGACTATTTGTGGGCATCCGATAGTGAAGAGTGGCGTATGCTCGCCGATTATTTCTCGGGCGATTTCCCGCCTCCCAAGGAGCCGCCTGCCGGCGTTACCGTCAGTGGTGAAAAGAAACTGACCGAACGCGAGTTCGGAGGCGAAACCTTCTCCCAGGACCTCGGGATTTCCAACGAGCCGATCTGGTTCCTGTATCGTGACAACACGAAGTTTGGGCCCTACCGGTATCTTGAACTCGTGCGCCTGCTGCAGACCAATGCCTGTGCGCCCGACGATTTCGTGTGGAAGCCGGGATTCCAGGACTGGACGAGAGTTCGCCACTGCGGCGAGTTCGAGGATACGGTGCTGCGCAAGCTCGTGCATCTGCGCAATTTCGGCGCCGAAAAGGTTTTCATCCAGCGACGCTTCCCTCGCGTTCCTTACGACAGCGAGGTGATCCTCCACGACGAAAAGCGCGTAGTGTTCGGGGCGGCGCGATCGCTTTCTGAGGGTGGGGCTTTTCTTGAAGTGAACAAGATCACCCACACCAAGGGAGATCGGATAAAGATCCATTTTACGCCGGGAGCGGTGGCGGTGCCGTTTAACTGCATTGCCGAGGTCACCATGGTTTCCAAGGGACCTCCCGCCGGCTACAACGTGAAGTTTATCTATTTAGAGGAAGAGGATCGCAAGCGGATTGCCCAGTACGCGGAGACAGTAGTCTCCTCGCGCTCGGCAGGTTGAGGATGCAGCGGCAGCAGTGAGCGTGGAAAACAAGTTTCTTCTTCGCAAAAGCACGGGTGACCAGCCGATTGTTTCGGATGCGGATCTCCGTGAGTGGTTTCAGAAGGGCCAGTGCAAGCCGGCTGATTTCGTTTTCGACTTTTCCGCCAAATCCTGGGTACGAGTGGGCGACCATCCCGCGATGGCGAATCTGTTCTCAGATAAGCCAGCACATGCGCCTGACCGCCGAGTGGTTTATTTTCTCCCGCCTGGGGGCACCGTAACCATGCCCCAGGGGCCGTTCAGCACTAAAGAAATTTTGCAAAGAGCACAACTGCGGGAAATTTGCTCGTCCACCTGGGTATTCGTGGAAGGCGACAAGGAATGGCGCCAGGTGAAGAGCGTAAAAATTCTCAACGACATGCTGCCGGAGCTGCCTACGGAAAAGCCGCCTGCGCCCGCTGATGGAGCGGCCGACAACAGTGGTCCTGCCGCTGAGGTGCCACTGCCCGCGGAACCCGTTCACGAAGCGCCTTCGATGCCGTCGATCAAGCTCGATCTGGGCACGCCGAGCGGCGTCATTTCCCCTCTGGATGAGCCTTTCGTGGAACGGGAGGAGTCGACGATGGCCATGGACACCATGGGCCTGAACCTCCATTCGGAGCACGCCACGCCTCCGCCTGCCCCGTCCAAACCGTCGAAACCGGGTCTGGCGCCGATTCCGGGAACCGTTCCCGCAGCTCCGCCACCCGCCGCCGCCTCTGCGCCGATTCCAGCTGCGCCCCCGCGTCCTCCGGTTCCAGCTGCGGCGCCGGCTATGCCTCCTGCAGCCAGCGATCCGGATAAGACGCCACCCCGTCTCACGCTGCAGTCGGATCCGGCCATTCCCAAGCCGCCTCCCAAGGGCGGGGATAGTTTTGACGGGATTGAAGCCGAGATTCCCATGGATCCGATCTGGCTGGTGAAGCAGGCCACTTCCGAAACCGCTCTCGGTCCCTATCGTTTTCTGGAAGTGATCAAGTTTCTCGAAGAGGGCAGGCTCACCCGGAACGACAAGATCGCGCGCACGGGCACCAAGGCCTTTGTGAAGATCGCGCAGCAGTACGAGTTCAGTGTGAAGTATTCCTTGGAAACTGTTGTGGAAGGGGGGCAGGAGAAACAGAAGATCCTCATCCGCCGCCGCCATCCCCGGGTGCCCTATATCACGGGGGTACAGATCACAGGCAAGCAGGGCCAGCTCGTTGGCCAGTGCGTGAACATCAGCGCCGGCGGCATCCTCATGGAGGCGCCAAAGGCGGAGTTCAACCTCGGCGAGATTATCGAGGTGAAGATTCTGCCGGGATTGATCGCCAAAGCGATCTCCTGCAGGTCGCTGATCATCGGAAAAATTCCCAAGATCCCGCCCGGCTATGCCCTGAAGTTCGAGGACCTTAAACAGGAAGACAAGGAGGCAATTGAGTACTACGTGCAGGAAACGCTGAAGCGGGAAATGTCGAAGAAAAACTGAGATTCCTAGGAGATTCTTTGGAAAAGAAAAAAGTCTTCATTATCGACACCAACGTAATTCTTTTCGATCCCCACGCCATCTTCAAATTCGCCGAACACGATGTGGTGCTGCCGCTCGTGGTGGTGGAGGAGGTCGACAACTTCAAGCGCGACATGAGCGAGAACGGACGGAACGCCCGTACCTTTTCCCGCCTGATCGACGAGCTTCGCAGCAAGGGGGCGCTGTCGAAGGGAATTCCCCTCAAGAGCGGCGGAAAGATGTTCATCGATATCGGCACCACCGAGAAGATTCCGGAACTTCCGCATCTCGATCTCGGAAAGCCCGATAACCAGATGCTTGCGCTCGCCAAAAAGATGTCGAAGTCGTCAAAAGACGAAATTATTTTCATTTCGAAAGACATCAATCTCCGCATCAAGGCCGATGCCTGCGGAGTGAAGGCGGAAGACTATGAGCCGTCGAAGTTTGAGGTGGAGGATATCTACACCGGCACGGCCTCGATCTCCGTGAAGGGGGTGCTGATCGACGACTTCTACGCCAAGCGAAAGCTCCCTGTGGAGGGAATGGATCACAACTTCCATCCGAACCAGTTCATCTTCATCCGTGACGATTCGAACCCCAACCATACGGCGATCGGCCGCTTCGATGTGGGGCAGAACTCGATCATCCCGGTGTTCAAGCCTTCCGAAGGGTTGTGGGGGGTGTATCCCCGCAACGCCGAGCAGGCGTTCGCGATCGATCTTCTGTTGAACGATGAGATCAAGCTCGTCAGCCTCGTGGGCAAGGCGGGAACCGGGAAGACGCTGCTGGCGATCGCCGCGGGCCTTTCCAAGACGGTCGACGAGGGGCTCTATTCCCGCCTGCTGGTGAGCCGCCCGGTGATGCCGATGGGCCATGATATCGGGTATCTCCCGGGTACGATCGAAGAGAAGCTCAATCCCTATATGCAGCCGATCTTCGACAATATCGACTTCCTCTTTGGTGTGAGTTCAGTGGCGAAAACCAACCGCCGCGGGGCGGGTAAGGGCACGCAGGAGCTGATCAATCAGGGGCTGCTCAATGTGGAGCCACTCACCTATATCCGGGGCCGCTCCATACCCAACCAGTTCATGATCGTCGATGAGGCCCAGAACCTTACGCCGCATGAATTGAAGACCATCATCACCCGCGCCGGTGAGGGCACGAAGATCGTGCTTACGGGGGATACGATGCAAATCGACCATCCCTATCTCGACAGCATGAACAACGGTCTCGCAAACGTTGTGGAGTGTTTCAAAAACGAGGGAATCGCCGGGCACGTGACGATGGTGAAGGGCGAGCGCTCCAAGCTCTCCGAGCTTGCCACGCAGCTGATGCAGTAGCGTTACTGCGCGCCGGTTTCCACCTGTGTGTTTGTGTCGGTGCTTACTCCGGATCCGAGCGAGGGCTCGCACATGCCTTCGTCTTTTCCAATCACCGAGTAGTGAAGCATGGGGTTTTCGGCGTATTGCCCGGTGAGGTTCGGCTTCCGGCGCAGGTATTCGGTCTCCGTGCATTTCTCCGGCTCTTTCGGCTTGGGTTTGGAAGCCGAGATGGACGCCAGCTCTTCCGCGCTGGGAAGCGAGGAGTTCACCGAACAGGCGCCGGCGGGCGTGCAATACAGGGTCGACTTCACCGTGCCGTCGGGCAGGAGCTCGATCCTGGTTTCTTCCCGCGGGCCCCGCTCGGCGATCGCAGTGAGAAGCAGGCCGTGTGCGCAGAATTTAGCTCCCGTTCTCGGGCTCACGCCTTTGCCGCCGGCCCAGGCGCGCAGTTTCGCGCCGAACTCCTCTCCGGTTTTCAGGCTGGAGTCGGGGTCGAGTAGAAGGAGCTCATTGGTCTCGTAACGGCTGCCGCGAAAATCGAGGCTGGTGGCGCCCTTGAGTGGAAGGGTGTCGAGATCTGTTTCCACGCGCGCATCGGAATCCTTGCGGATGTCCCAGGTGCCCTGCATGCCCAGCTGTGCCATCACCTTTACCCAGGCTTTCTCCGTAAGCGACCCCTTGGTCTCCAGCAGAGTCACAGGCTGGTCCGAGAGGCTCGTGGTGTCGCTGGCCCAGCTGCAGCTGAAGGCCTTCTTGGAATTTCTTCCGGAGGTCAAAATGTCTTTCCCTTGGCATCCGGGAGTGGCGTCTTCGACCCAGATCTGCAGTGTGGCGCCCTTTTGCAGCTGAACGGCATCAGGAGAGCAAATTCCGGCGGGACGGTCCAGGGCCAGCTTGAGCTTGATCTTTCGCTCGCTCTCTTTGAGGTCGCCTGAGAAAATCCAGTTCGGTCCCTGGAATTTGGTGAGGGGCGCCGATTCGCCCAGCGAGGTCTCAGCTCCCGTGGCGCTGATCAGCCACTTCTCCGATTCCGCCACGCCGCTGGTGAATCCGGCCGAGCGGAAGGCGCCGACGATTTTGCCGTGGATAGGAAGGTCCAGACGGAAAATCAGCGCACTGGGCTGGCTGAGAGTGCAGGGAACGTTCACGGTCTCGGCCAGCACGTAGACGAATTTGCGCACGGGCCGGCATTCCACTGGAGGGGGTGGACTGGCGGCAAGACCGGGCAGAGTGGCGAGCAGCGCTAGGAGGAATGGGACCATACAGCTGGCTTTTCGTCACATCTGTTCGATTTCTTGAAGGAATTTGGGTACAAAGGGGGCATGGAAAGACGGAATCCCTTTATCCTCATGGACCCGCCACCTCTTCCCGCGCTGGGAGAACGTCCCTTGGAGGTTTGCCTGATCCGAGGGGGAGCAGTGGAAAGCCGGCACCGTGTACACGTGCTGGTGAGCGACCCCCAAGGGGAGCCCGTGTTTCAGTGGGGAGAAGCGGGTTTACGGTTTTTCCCTCGGTCGGCGGTGAAGGTAATTCAGGCCGCCTCCTGGCTCGCGGCGGACGCCGGGCGAACTTTCAAGCTGGGCGAAGAGGAGCTGGCCATCGCCTGCGGCTCCCATCATGGCGATGAGAACCATGTACGTGCCGTGAGCTCCTGGCTGGAGCGTCTGGGCCTCGACGAGAGCCACCTCGAATGTGGCGTTCACCCCCCCTACGACAAACAGAGCGCACGAAACCTGATTCGGTCCGATCGCAAGCCCTGCCCCTTGCACAACAACTGCTCCGGAAAACATTGCGGGCTACTGACCTTCTGCCGCGCCAGGGGCTGGGATACCGCAGGGTACTCGAACTACGACCACCCCGTGCAAGTTGCCCTTCGGGAGACCCTGGCCGAATTTTACGGCCTGGACGCTCAAGGGCTTTCCTGGGGGATCGACGGCTGCGGGATTCCCACTTATGCGGTGGATCTGGCTACGCTGGCGAAAGCGATGGCAAGAGTGGCGAGCCCCGGCTCTTTACCGCGTGCTGTTGGGGATGCGGTGGGTGTGTTGACGTCGGCGATTGCCGCCAAGCCGCATTACATCGGGGGAACGGAGAGTTTCTGCACCAAGGTTGTGGCCGAAACGGAAGGAAGAGTGTTTGCCAAGCTGGGCGCCGAAGGCGTCTACTGCGCCTGGCTCCCGCAGCAGGGCCTGGGGCTGGCCATGAAGGCCGAGGACGGACACGGTCGCGCCACCGAAGTGGCGATGGCGTCGGTGCTCCGCGAGCTTGGGCACCCGCTGAATTTTTTCAGCCCCTTGGTGCGCCGCTGGACGGGAGAGGTCGTCGGCCAGTTTGTCTGTGCGTGAATTCATGCGTTGCCCGTGCTGCCAGTCCACTCCTCGTGGAGGCGGCGGTAGACTTCCACCTTCAGCCGACGCTCTTCGGTAAGAGCGAAATTTTTCAGGTCGTCGGTGAGCGAGCGCGTCTTCAGCGCGTTCATGAGAATCTCGCCCTTCACAACGGTAAGCAGATGATGAGGGTAGTTGGCCGCCTCTTTGCGGTAGCGTTCGAGCTCGAGCAGAAGGTCGGTTTTATCCATTTTCCCCAAACGCGCGCGGTAACCCTGGAAGAGTTTTTGGCACTCTTTGAGGGTCCTGAAAGCTTTTAGGGAGACGATGTTGTCGGTCATGCTCTTACCTTCCCGAATTTCCAGGGCTTCATGCACACTGGGCAGGGAAGGCATTCTATTTTATCCGATAAACTAAGTCAAGAATTATCGGTAAGCCCAAGATAACACAAGCCTTCGAAATCAATAGATTTTTAGTATTTCCTGGGCTAAGAAAACTGAAACAGAAGGGAATACCTATGAACACCATTTTTAGAACAGCTGCTGCTCTTGCGATCCTCTCCCCCGGCCTGGCTCTGGCCTCCGTGCTCACCATTTCTCCGGGCGCGCAGGAAATCGAGGGAGTGAAAGTTTCGGAAAGCGCCAAACTGAAAATGACCGAGCGCAACTATGCACTGAAGGTGGTGGGCGCGGGTCTTCGCTATAAGAAAGTGGCGCTCTTTAAAGCCAAAGTTTACGTGGGCGAGCTGATGATGGACGCGCCGGAGAAGTTCCAGAAGACTAAAGAGGGGGCGTTGGGCTCGCTGGCGGCTCAGAAAGCCGTGGCAGTGCGCATGACCTTCCTGCGCGATGTGGACGGAGAAAAGATCAGCAGCAGCTTCAAAGACGCTCTCAAGGAGAACAGCATCTCCCTCGATTCCGCGCACGTGAAGGCCTTTCTCGATGCGGTAAAGACCGGAGGCGAGGTGAAGGAGAAAACCACCCTTGTCGTTCTGGGCGAGAAACTTCCGTCGGGAAAAGAAGCCGTGAGCTTTGAGAATTCGGAAGGGAAACTTTCGACTGTGGTGGGAGAGCCAGGCCTGATTCGCGAGGTGTTTTCCATCTGGCTGGGCAAGATCGACGACTCCGGCCTCGAGCACCTGCGCGACGGTTTCCTGGGCGTTAAAGACTAGCCCAGCCGCGAGACCTGGCATCCGCATTGCTCTCTCTTAGCTGGCTAAAGCCGGAAAGAGAGGGTTCATGAATAAAATAAGGATTTTCCTTGCGGCGATTTTGCTGGCGGGGATAGGCACGTCCAGCGCTTGGGCGGAGGGCAAAATCGCCATAGGCGTCCAAGGCGGGATCACCCTTCCCGATTTCTACGTGAAAAATGCGACCTTTCCTGGAACCTACGGCAACCGCGATGGCTGGCTGGCGGGGATGTTTCTGGAATTCGGCGTCTGGAGCATTACTCTGCGTCCGGAGCTGAACTACGTAATCAAGGGATATAGCGTGGCTAACACAGCCGACGTGACCAACCGCTACCTCGAAGTTCCCGTGCTGCTGAAGATCAATCCCCTCAGTGACTCGGTGATCTCGCCCTTCCTCCTGCTCGGGCCACAGTGGTCGAAGCATCTTGGATCCAAGGTGGAAACGCGGGCCGGAGCGGCCGCTTACACCAATACGGTGACGGACTGGGATTTATCCGGCATTGCCGGTCTTGGGATTGAGCTTAATATTTCGGAGCATGTCGGGCTCAACATCCAGGGGCGCTATAGCTACGGGTTTCGCGATGTGGATAGCTCCGCCACTGAGATCCGCACTCGCGGCTTTTATGCTCTGGCCGGGCTTTCCATCCAGGACGCTTTTTGAGGCAGCCGGCACGAAGGGAAGGGTGAACTGGAAACGGCTGCCTTTGCCTAGCGTGCTCTCCACCCAGATGCTCCCGCCATGGGTTTCGACGATTCCCTTGGCGATAAAGAGGCCGAGACCGCTGCCGCCCGAGGCGGTGGCGGGGGCTTGCCAGTTTCGCTCGAAAATCTGGCTGGCCTGAGCCGGAGGGATGCCGGGGCCATCGTCTTCCACGATGAAGAGCAGGCCGCTGTCTCTGCTTTCGCAAGTAACTTCCACGTGCCCGCCCCGAGGGGTGAACTTCAGGGCGTTGCCCACGAGGTTAATGAGAACCTGAAGCACTCTTCCCCGGTCGGCATGGAAGATTCCCTCGCCCTCGGGACCTACGAAGGTCAAGGATATCCCGCGATCGCGTGAGATCGGCTGCATCGTCTCCTCCAGGGACGAAAGTACCTCCCTCACGTCGAGGGCGCTGGGCTCGAGGGCAAAGGTTCCGCTTTGGATCTTGCCGACGTCGAGAATGCCTTGCACGAGGCACTTCATGCTTTCGATGGATTTCTTGATGTTGCTGGCGCTCCGCTGCAGCCCTTGGTGTTCGGGAAGCTTGCTCATCTGGCGGAGGAGGAGCTGCACGGCCAGGTTGGCGGAGGTGAGCGGGTTTTTGAGATCATGGGAGACGATCGAAAGCACGTCTTCCCGGATCCGCACGGCCTCGTTGGACTTCTCCAGCAGCATTCTTACCTTTTCTTCGGCTCGGCGGGCGCTCTTCTCAGCGGCTCTCTGCTCCGTAACATCCTCAAGAACCATGACCACGTTGCTCACCCGGCCATCGTTTTCCCGCAGGGGAATGGCGGAGCTGAGCACGAAGCGCTCTTTGCCACCTGCCTGCCGGATGCGCAGAAGGTCGCCAATGGTAGTTTGGCCGTAGCGCAGGGCGCGATAGGCTGCCCAGTCTTCGGCCCCTACTTTTTTTCCGGTGACTTCGCACCAGCCGTCGTAAGCGGAGAACATTTTCAGATCTTTAGCTTCAGCTCCCCAGATTCGGCGCCCGGCGGGGTTCATGCTGCGTACCTGGCCGGTCTTATCGAGAATCCATACGCCCACCGGAAGCGACTCAATCACCAGCTGCATTAGCTGCTCACTTTGTTTGAGCTTGTTTTCGGCGCACTTCGCTTCTGTCACGTTTAGAGCGCTTCCACGGATCCGCCAGGGGATACCGTTCTTATCCCTTTCCACCCGTGCCTGAATCTGAATGTAGACGATCTTGTCTTCAGGGAGCACGATTCGGAAATCCACGGAAAAGTAGGAGCGGCCAGCGATCGCGCCGTAGACATGCTCATTCAGGAGCTTGCGATCCTGGAGGTGCACCTTCTGCAAGAAGGATTCATAGGTCATATGCCCTTCCCCGGAAACGCATAATTCGTCCGTGAGAAAGAACTCTTTGGAGCAGCTGATTCTGTCTTCCAGCAGGTCCCAGTCCCAGTAGCCGATTTGAGCGATTCGCTGGGTATAAAGCAGCTTTTCCTGGCTTTTCTCGAGAGCTGCCAGCGCCTCGTTCCGCTCGCACTCGAGCCTTTCCAGCGCGCTTACGGACGACCAGATCACGATTCCCAGCCCGGCGATCAGCACGACGGTCATGAAGGAAGTCAGGTCGGAATTGTAGATGAGGCTATCCTGCCGGCCTGACTGGGAAAGGATCGCCAGCAGCAGCACGGTGACAAAGCCGGAGATGCCGAAGCGCTTGAGCAAAACCCCTGCCGGAGTATGGGTAAATACGATACGGACGACGCTTTCTTTCGGCCGGGAGAGCAGCATGGCCAGTATTTCCAGAAGGAGACAACTGGCCGTATTCACCGACACGCCCGAAAGCGGCTGGTCCCATGGCAGCTGGTAGTAGTTTTGGATCCCATATACGTGGCCAGCCAGAGCCAGCGAGCTGAGGGCCAGAAGAAGGA
>DATBTF010000026.1:0-6428 GCA_036559405.1 Bdellovibrionota bacterium | reverse complement strand
CGCGTTCGGGTCCCTCGGATTGATTCGTATCTGCATACGTATTGAGGGAAAGAGTAAAAAGAAAACTCAGAGAAAGCAGGAACTTCATAAGACCTCCAACAAACACCTTGAATTCGGAAACGCGCTATTATTCAATAGTTGTTGGATTTACTCAACTAAATTCGTTCCTGCAATAAGCCCCGCAATATTATGCACTTATGTGGAGGCGACCAGGCAGCTACCGCACGATGTCGTTCACGACCGCCTCGCTCACGTTGGGATTTCCTGAACGGCAGCTTCCACCTGTGCTGAGCGGCACCCACACGAATCCCGCTCTGCGTGAAAGCCAGGATCCCGCGATGGCGTTTCCGTCTCCGTCCAGCCGCAGGCTGTAACGATAGGTTGCGCTGTTGATTTTGGCCACACCTGTTTCTTCGGTCCGCTTGCCATCGTATTCGTGAAATCGAATTCTTGTGGTGACCACAGCGCCACCGCCGGAACGATCGATGTTCATCGAATAGGCAGAGATCACTCGATTGTCGATCGGGCCATCGGGGCGGATGTTAAAGGCGATGGGTTTGTGCAGGTGTCCGATGTAGTGGATCAGTGCCTTGTGGAACTCCTCCGGACTCACACCAGAGTGGCCGGTGCTGCGGTAGCCGAAAAAGGAAGAGGGCGAGCAGTAGTCGGCCTCGGTCACGAGTCCTTTCTTGTCGCTGATGCCGAATTCACCGCTGGGAGACCTGGGTTCAGAGCGAAGGATGGCGGCGGCGGCCCAGCCGTTGCAGTGGCCTTCCCACCATATCCCGTGGCTCCTGTGGTGCCCTGATTCCCATCCAGAAGCGCTCGCAGCGTTGCGCGCATAGGAATCGTATTTGTTCAGCGGACCCAGCATCGGCATGCCTTTATACGGCCACCAGTAGCCGCGCCAAGGCATGTAGTTCGCGCTAACCGAATAGTCACTGGTATCCGAACGCTCCGTTTCGACCGGCTGATTGCTCGCCGCTTGAAGTTTGGCAAGCGCCGCTTCGGCCGACTCCTTGAATTCCGCAGAAAGGGGAACGGGATCCGGAGCGCGTTCGCGAGGTTCATTCAGCGGAGCGGGAAAGGGACTGAACTTCAGATCGGGCGCATTATAGTATTGGACCGTGCCTTGGGCCAGCGAGCCCTGGCTGATGGTGCCGCGAGTTGTTTTGAGGAGGGTAAGCTCCGGCCTCACCTTTGTGCCGTCGCCGTTAAAAATAAAAGTGCCGCCATTGTCTCCTGTGACGCTGCGATAGCACCAGCGCTCCGCGCGGTTCGGTGCATCCGATTCCCGGGCAGGGCTCGGCACATTGAAGGTATAACAGCGTCCGGGACTGTCATCGCCCGGCAATGCATAGGCCAGCAGCGCTCCGCAGCCGGATGTCATGAGCAGGAAAAATACTATTCGCTTGAGTTTCATGGAACACCTCCCTAGAAAATCTCAAAGTTAGCACCGGTGATGAGAGACGGGGCTGATCGGGGTGTCGCAGTGGCAATAATGACGTCAGTTTTTTCCCCTTCAACCCGTCGCTTTCAGTTCTTTCGGAATCACGCCCCCATTTTCTTCGAGCTTTTTCATCACCTGGGCATGTAGCCAGATATTCATCGCGGCGGTGTCGCTCGTATTTCCCGAATAGTGCAGCTCTTTGGCGAGCGCGATGCGGGCGGCAAGGCTGCTATCGAGATCCAGCACCTTCAGAAGGTCCACGATAGAGCTGCGCCAATTCAGCCTTTCGTTTTTCTTCGCCGCCATGGCAGTCACTACGGCCACCACATCCACCGGCTGGTTTGCAGCAGGGGAGGACGACGCAGGGGCAGTTTGCTCTCTGTGGAAAATTTTGTTCACGATGTTTTGAAAGATGCCCATGGTGGAACCCTCTTGGTTGGCGGATCCGGAATTGGCCGCTCTTGATCGAAAAGAGAGAGCAAAAAATGGGCCTAAGGCAGGTCGCGGTCAAACAATGCACAGATGCGAATGCACAAGCAGGGGGAGGGGGAGTCAATCACCCATGGTCGCCGGCATTGGCCAGGAGGTTTTTCGCCAGAATTTGTAAAACTCCTCACGCCTTGGCGGAAAGCAGCCGGGCACCCAGGGCTTGTCCTCGGATAAAAAATGCAAAATTCGGGTTTCACCTTGATGAAGCGGCAGAGTGGGAACGTCACTCCACTCGCCGCTTGCAATCCGGTGATGGATCGGCTGAACATTCCATTTGGGGGCCAGCATTCCGATTCGGCCAAACAGCGCTAGATTGATGCAGTTCTGATCCGCCAGATAGGAAATTTCAGGATGACTAAGTGCGAATTCGATCAACCTTTCGGAGATTCTTTCCTTCCGCCATGCCGCTAAATTCATCAGAAGCACTCCGGAGTTGAAAGTGGGAGAGTCGGCTGGGATGCCAAACTTTTCGAGATTCGGGATCTGGCACATTTTACTCCCCAGCCAGCCACTCTGGTCTTGGGCGGCCCACAGGCAGTATCCTTGCATGTCCATTGCGTACAGCTCAGCCAGGTCTCCAAGTACCACGGTATCTGAATCGAGATAGATGGCGCGATCGACCTGTGCCGGTAACAACTCGGGTATGAGAAGTCGCGCCCACACAGCGGACGAGGGCATGATGCCTACAGGTAGACGCTGAACGCTTTCCGAAAGCCCGGGGAGCCATTCCAGTTCATGGGGGCCGAGAAGGGGTGCAATGGACTGGTTCAGCAGGCGTCGTGACTGCGCCTGGATTCCCGCATCCAGAATATAGATCTTTAGAATTCCTGAAGAATGATTTTCCAGCAAAGAAAGAATAGCCACCGTCAAGGGCAGAGCAAACTTATCGTCTGCAGCGAATACTATGTGAATTTTTTCTCCTTCGCTGGCCATGGATGCTTTCAAATAATGCACAGATGCGAATGCACGAGCAGCGGGAGCGGGAAGCTCATCGCGGGATTCAGGCGGTGTGTGCCTCGCTCGAAGGCCGCGAAGCCGGCCGAGGTGCTCAGAATGTAATGCTTCCCATCGGGGTGGAAGTCCAGGCCACTTACGAAGTCGCCTTCGACCTTGAGCCAGGGCAGCGCCTTCGTCTGCTCTCCGAAATCCAACTCGCGCTGGCGGAACAGCTTGCTGTCGGTGATCAGCAGCCGGGGCGAGCCGCGGTCGGGTACGATCACCTCGCCGAATTTCCTGTCATAGGCCAGGCTGATGCCCAGGCTGTTGTCCGTCACGGCGAACTCTTTACGGTCGGGCTTGGTGTATTCCCCCTCCTGGAAGCGGGGATGCTTTTCGATATTTTTCCGGCTGTGGATCTTCGCCGGGACATTCGGAAGATAGGCGTTATAGTGCTCGTCGGAGTCGGCGTGGCCCTCCTGTCCTGATTTGACGTCGGACAAGGCGCGGAAGCGTTTTCCCGAGCTCACCTCCACCATTGTCACCGAACTCGGGTACACAAATTCCGGGCTGCGGTTCATGCCGTAGCTTCCGTCTCCCCCGTAGATTCCCATCCCCTTATAGGGGCCCTGGCCCAGATAGGAGCCGTAGTGCCCGCAGACAAAATATTTTTTGTCGGGGCTCAGGCGGATTTCATGGGCCTGGAATCCGTAGGTTGAGTAGGATTGCACCTCACGCAATGTGCTCGGGTCGCGGATCGAAATCGAATCGTAAAAGCCTTTTTTGTTTCCGTTCATCGTATAGGCGAAGTGCCCATCCACGGCCACGCCATGCCCGCCGAAGGTGCGTTCGTCTCCGGCCTGGGGGGCGAGCACGAGGTTTGCGACTTCAAGATCTTCTGCGTCGAGCGCGAGCAGCGCGCTCGGCCGGTGGTTGCCCATGAGATACACCACACCGGCCTCGGGGCTGTTTGCTACACAGTGGTAGGCCAGAGGAATCAGCACGCGGTGAAGGTCGGTGCCGTCGTCGTTTACGGCAGTCAGAATTGTGAAGGGTTGGTCGCCGCGAAGGTCGGGAGCGGCGATTCCCGGCAGACGGAGGGTCTTGCTCATCGGTTCCAGCACGCTCAAGTCCTGCTTTTTCCAGTAGCTCGAAGGAGTCGAGATAAAGTAGCGCGGACGTTTGCGGCCTGGAGGGCGGAGAAGGGCGCCCAGTTGTCCCGTGGAAGAGCAGGCTGCCAGGGTGAGGGATAGGGCGAGGAAACTTCGGCGGCTGATCATGCGCTAAATACTTCCGTCATGAGAGGTAATTTCCACCAAATTTGATATGTTAATCCCCGAGCCTAGTACAAAGGGGATTAGATTACAGAAATTCCATGAATTGAAGCGGAATCATGGGTACTTTGGTCGGGGAGGCAAAGAGCTGCTTGGTAAACGATCGGGCAAAAAAACGAATTCTCGTAATGTCGGAAATCGGGCATAGCTGGTCGCCCGTGGAAGCCCTTGGCGGCTTCACAGAGGTCACCAAGCACCTGCCACGATCCGTGACGCTCGGATCGGTCTTGATCGGAACGATCATCAAGGCTGCCGGCTATGAAGTAGATTTTCTGGACAACCATTCGGAAGCGCTTTTCGACATGATGCTTCGCGAGAGGTTAAGTCGTCGCCCCGACGCCATCTGCCTTTCCACCACCTTTATTTTACATCGGGGCCGCCTGGAAGAAATTGTGCGTATGATCCGGGAAGTTTGTCCCTCCGTCCCGCTCATTCTGGGAGGCGCCAGTCTGGTGAGCGACCCCAGCATGGCCGAACTCGGGGATTTCAGCGTTCCCGGTGATGGGGAAAATGTGGTGGTGCCGCTTCTGGACGCCATTTTTTCCGGGAGGGGCGTAAGCCCCGGGCAGATCGCGGGAGTTTCTCCCGGGAGCTTTCAGGGCGGGCTTTACGCCAACATCGCCTACGATGTGAACCTAGACGACGTGATCTGGCCGGACTGGTCGCTTGCCACGCGCTTGCCCAATGAGTTTTTTCCTTTGGAAACACAACGAGGCTGCCGTTGGCGGTGCACCTTTTGCAACTTCCCGACGCGGGCCGGAAACAAGATGCGCTACCGGAGCGTGGACGGGGTCATCCGCGAAATGATTCGGAACTACGAGGTCTTTGGGATTCACCGGTACGTATTTGCCGACTCCACCTTCAATTCTCCGCCGGATCGCTGCATCGAGTTACTGCGGAAGATCAAGGAACTTCCTTTTCCTGTGGAATGGGTGGGATACGCCCGCGTGGACGCCGTGACGCCGGAGCAGGCCGATCTGATGCGGGAGTCGGGCTGCAAAGATCTTTTTCTTGGCCTGGAAAGTGGCGACGATTTCGTACTCAAGAAAATGAACAAAGGATTCACGGTGGACAAGATGCGGGCTGGAATCCGGCTTCTGCGGGAGCGCGACATCTCGTTTACCTCTTCCTGGCTGATCGGTTTTCCGGGGGAAACTCGGGATTCAGCCAGGCGCACCCAGGACCTCATGCTTGAAGTGAAAAGCCCCCACAACGCTATTCACTGCTTCCAGTTTTCGGAACTTTCGCCGGTGGCGAAAGCGAAAGAGAAATACGGCATCGAGCCGGGAGAGGGTAGCTGCAGCTGGCGCCACGAGTCCATGGCCTACGAAGAAGCGCATGAGTACTACCTCCAAACCACGGAGATGGCCGTGCAGAATGACTTATTCCTCACAAGCGGGTTCTGCGCGGGAAAATACGGCGCTCTCGGCTTTTCCATTCCCGAGATCGCGGAACTGACCGGTCTGGAGCACGTGCTGTTTAAAAATCGTGTGTCTCGGAACCACGCGTTCGAGGCTGCAGAGCGAAAAATCGCGCCATGGGTGGAGCGTGTGAAGCGCGAGTCAATGCAACATCCAATGGCCCGTGAGGCCGCCGCGATTCTTGTGTGAAGAGAATGAGGTCCGGAGAAACGGGATTGGTGGTGAGAGCTCGGCCAATTGCAATTTCTGTTTTACTCTTTCTGGTCTTCCAAACCTCTGCGCACGCCAGCAGCAGCCCTACCAACTTCCAGTTTGCATCGATCCCGGTGCCCTCTCCTAGTTTTTCCGCAGGCTCCGTCGATTCCAGCATAGATGGAAGCTACCAGAAACAGTCGGCCGGAACGGCCACTTTGGAGGGTTACGGAGGGAGCGTGAAGGTTCGGAGGGCTCCTTTTGAATCCCTCGCGTTGGGCCTGCAGCTTCCGATAAGCGCCACCAAAGGGGGGCTGGGCACCGACTACAGCAACAGCTTCACGATCAAGACGACGATGATCGCACCCGTCGTGAACCTGCAGTGGCAGGCCGTGAAGTCGTCGTTGTTTACGGCCCTGATTTTTGCGGGCTATAGCTACAACCATCTTTCGGCCACCTTGAACGGACAGGCCTCTGGCATGGTGGTCACGGGAGACATGAAGCAGAACACGCATGCCTTTCCTATGGGGATCCAGCTGGGAGTTCCCTTGATTGGTTCCATTCAGTTTGCTCCCTTCTTTTCCTACACCCGCAATATTGGGGGAA
>DATBTF010000025.1:0-3804 GCA_036559405.1 Bdellovibrionota bacterium | reverse complement strand
CCACATGCCACCGCGCCACCAGGCCGTAACATGCAATTCACCCGTTTCGTTTTCCTGAACTTGGAAGCTCACAATGCCGGGCTGATTGAAGTAGTAGCCTTCGTAGTAGCCAGCGCAGAAGCCGCCCATGGGAGGCTCGCCCGGGTCATCCTGTTGCCCAGGGTCCGGCTTGCCGGGTTCCTGCTGTCCAGGATCTTGCGGATCACCAGTGCCGGGGCAGCCTTGGCCTTGATCCAGGCCGGGGCATTTCGGGTTATCAGCCTTCACCGAAAGAGGCGCGGCCAGAAGAAAAGTGAGCAGTACGAGCGAACGAATCATCATAATATTTATCCCTCCGGGGGTAAAATTGTGCTGTGTGTTTACCTCGACCAAATTGCCCTGTAACTGCGCGGGGCGTCATTGTATTTTGTGCCTCAACTATCTGAAATTATTCCAGTGCTTCGCGCGTCCACACCCTCCTTATTTAGAGAGTAGAAATTGCAAACGTGATGGATCACCGGCTGCGCCACGTTCCTCACTGGTACACCACCCACTGTCTCACCCTTCTCTTTCCCCTTGTGAGCGTGTCCGTGGAAAACAATGTCCACCTCTGCATCATCCACCACCTCCGACAGAAGATAGCTTCCCAGGAAAGGATAGATCTCCAAGCGCTCGCCCTCGAGCGTGTCCGGGACCGGAGAGTAATGCATAAGCGCAATCCGGTAGGGAGTCTGCAATGACAGCAAGGCTTCGCGCAATAGCTCTGCTTGCCGCTTTGTGGTGCGGATGAATTCCTTCATTTCGCTTTCACCGAACTCGCTGGCGCAGGCGCCGGGAAAGCCGCCGCCAAATCCTTTGATGCCGGCCACGCCCACCATGGTGTCGCGCACCGGAAACTGCACGGCCTCTCCCTCAAGCACGACGATCCCGCGACTTTCCAGCATGGAAACCAATTCCCTATCCTGCCCTAGGTGAAAATCGTGGTTACCGAGCACTGCGGCCACGGGGATCGCGGCGCAGGCGAGATCGTCGGCCAGTACCCTGGCTTCGTCGAGATGTCCCGTCTGAGTGAGGTCGCCGGCCAAGAGGAGCAGATCGGCGCGGGCTTCGATCTGGGGAAGGTAGTTTTTCAGCCGCCCACCGGAAGAACGGTCGAAGTGAACGTCGCCCACGGCGGCCACGCGGATCATGAAATCTCCTCGGCCCTTTCCGGTCCAGCAATAGGAGTCACGTGTACGTGGTTCACGATCTCGAAATCGGGAGCCGTTTTCTCGACCACCTCTTCGACGGCCCGCCGGCTTTCCTCCGAAGGCGCCTCGCCCTGCACTACAATCTGGCGGCCATTGAGCAATACACGAAGATCCTGCTGCGCCGTTCGCCCGTCTTCCTTAAGCGCCTCATGAATGTGGGCCACAAGATAATCCGCAAAATGGGCGTCCTCGGCGCCGCGGGCCCTGCCCTTTCGGGGAGAAGCGAGCGCCTGCTTGGGCTCAGCGCCAAAGATATAGTCATAGAGATGCGCAATCACATGGTTGGGGATCAGAATGTCGCTCGACTGTGCGTAAATCAGGAGGGATAGCAGGCGGCGAGGAGCCCGTCTCGCCCGATGGAGCAGGTAGTTCCAATCGATGCTCGCATGCGAGAGAATGGCCAGCGCATCGTGCCAGTGGTGTGGGCCGCCTTCGTAATGGACGGCACACTTGATGATCGCCAGATCCTCCGGGCTCACTACGGGAATTTTCCGTCCGTGATACTCCACCAGCCGCTTGTGCTGCTGCATCTCCTCGTCGAAATAGATGTCTCCCTTCGACCGAAATACAACGTCCACGAGGATTTCATCTTTGAAGGCTTTGAAAAGCCACTCGATGTCGAACTTTTCCGTTCGAAAATTTTTCTTGGCCAAGGCACGCAGAGTTGCCTCCGCGTCCTCGGGGCGCACGAAGATATCGATGTCATGCGTGGAGCGGGGTCTTCCCAGACCGCTCGAGGCCACGCCTCCGATCAGCGCGAAGGGAATTTTTGTTTCCTCCATCGCGTCGAGTGCTGAGAAAAGCACGGCGTTAAAGCGATCGCCTTCCTCGGTGTTACGGGCACTGACCTGGGACGGATTGATGCTGGGTGTGGACGCCATGGCAGCCCCCCTCTAACCCTCTAGATTAATACAAATTCCATTCCTCTTCCGGAGCCATGTAGTGCATTGGCACTCTCGGGGCACAATGCCGCAAATCCTGACGAAAAATGGCGCGGCAAGCATAGTGCGGGCGCGTGTAAGGCAACCGTTTCGTGCGAACCGTTCCGGGAGGTTTCCTCCCCCTAAAGCGGGCTTTCTGGCGTACAATTTTACTATGAAGGTACTCCTGATTGACGACGACGGGCCCTCGATGCAGTCGCACATCGATCTCCTCTCCAGCAAGCAGATCAAGTCCGTCGCGCCGATCCGTTCGATCCAGGAAGGCATTGAGACGATCGAGGCGCAGGCCGACACAGTTTCCCTCGCAATCTGCAACTACCGGGGCGGCAGCACCGCACTGATGAAGCTGTTTCTGCAGCTTGGAACCGCCGTTCCTTCTGTCGTATTTGCCGATGAAAAAGTGAAAATGGATCAGCTCTCCCTCATTCAACGCGAAGCGAAACTCGAGATCCTCGAGCGAGGTAAGCCCTCCGACTTTCTCCGCATCGTCGATCTGATGCAGGAGGAGGGGGTGCTCGAGAGCCGTCTGGCTCCCGACGCCGACTTCATTAAAATCCGCACTGCCGGGCTGAACTTCAAACAGCTTCCGCCGGCGGACATCTACATACGCCTTGCCACCAATCGGTACTGCCGGAGATTCAAACAGGAAGACGGCTTCGAGCCTTCCGACCTAGAAGCCTACTGCGGCAAGCCCGGATCGGAGTTCGTCTACATCCGGCGCGACACCGTGGATGGTTGGATGGCGAACCAGCACAAAGAGCTGGACTCCCTCTTGGGCGACGGCCATGTTTCCAACGACCAATCACGGAAGGTAACCGAGGACAATCTCGAGATCGTGCATAACGTCGTCAGCCAGCTCGGATTCACTCCCAAGGTGGAAGAGCTGGCAAAGAAAACCGTAGCGCTCACCCTGAAGGCCCTCGGCAGCAGCCCCCAGCTATCCGACATCTTGCGGAAGATGCAAATGCAGGACGGGAAATACATTTCTTCCCACAGCCTGATGCTTGCGGAAATCACATGCGCCATCGCACACCGGATGAGCTGGAGCTCGGCGCCCACCTTCCTCAAACTCACTGTGGCTTCCTTTCTTCACGACCTGAACCTACCCACCAACCGCCTGGCGAAGATGAAAAGGCTCGAGGACATCACCGAGGCCAATGGGTTTTCCATTACGGACTTCCAGACCTTCAAAGCCCACCCGATCGCAGCCGCCGAGTACGCACGGCAAATGCGCCAGCTACCCGCCGACGTGGACACCATCGTGCTCCAGCACCACGAACAGCCCGATGGCTCCGGATTCCCCCGCGGGCTCTACCACCACCAGATCAGCCCGCTAGCTTGCGTTTTCATCGTGGCGCAGGACCTTCTCGATTTTTTTCTAGCCAACAGCGCCTTGAAAGAGGGTGGCACGGGCGGCCTGCTGGCCACCTTCCTATCCGACCGCGAAGCAACCTACAGTGCAGGTACCTTCAAGAAAATTATCGACTCGATGAGGGGCGGCGGAGATATGGGCCTATAGAGGCTTTGCCGGCGTGGCGTTAGGGTCGTCGTTGCAATAGAACTGAACCCCGGGAATCACGATCAATTTATCGATAAGCTGCTGCCAGCTTTGTTTGTCGCGCTCGGGCTGGTCG